>JAAUPE010000207.1 GCA_012034595.1 Calothrix sp. CSU_2_0
TTGTAAACATTTAGATAAAGTTGTTTTTGTCTTGTTTCAAAAATATTCAAAAAATATTCAAAAAATATACTCATAGTTATATTCAGACTTATAGGTATTATTTTGCCCAAAATTAAGATGTAAATCACAACAAAACAAAAATATCCCCGATATCTCACCAAGATTCAGGGATATTAATTTTAGACAATGATTTTAGATAAAATAAGCTCTCGACAACGGGATTTTATTTCAAGACAAAACATTTCCCACTGCTGCGATACCTACGGTAAGCTTCGCTAACGCATTCTCCAAAGCAATCGAAACATGGGTCCAATGGGTTCCACCTTGGCAATACACTACATAAGGTTCCCGCAACGGACCATCAGCAGAAAATTCTAATGTGCTACCCTCAATAAATGTCCCCCCAGCCATGACAACTTGGCTCTCATAACCCGGCATTTCATCGGGAATCGGGTCTAAGTAGGAACCAATCGGAGAACTTTGCTGAATGGCTTTACAGAAGGCAATTAATTTTTCCGCAGAACCCAATTTAATTGCTTGGATGACATCTCGACGGGGTGCAAAAGGTGTAGGATTGACCGGATAACCCAACTTATCGAACACATAACCCGTCAGGTGAGTACCTTTCACCGCTTCCCCCACCATTTGCGGTGCGAGAAACAAACCTTGGTACAACAACCGTAATTGGTCAAATGTAGCACCACCTTCCCGACCGATTCCCGGAGCAGTGAGACGACATGCAGCAGCTTCAACCAAATCCGTGCGTCCAGCAACATAACCCCCTGCCGTGACAATAGTTCCCCCCGGATTTTTAATCAACGAACCTGCCATTAAATCAGCACCAACATGGGTAGGTTCCTGCACCTCGATAAATTCACCGTAGCAATTGTCAACAAAACACACCGTATTCGGATTTTGCGACTTGACAAGATGAATAATTTTCTCAATTTCTGCAACCGATAAACTCGAACGCCAAGAATAACCACACGATCGCTGAATTAAAACTAAACGAGTTTTTTCCTCTATCGTTTGGCTCAAACCTTGCCAATCAACTGTTCCTTCCGCAGTCAGTTCCAATTGGCGATAACTTATGCCAAACTCGATAAGGGAACCTTGACCGCGACCCCTTAAACCAATAACTTCCTCTAAAGTGTCATATGGTGCCCCAGCTACCGCTAGCATCTCATCACCAGGACGAAGCACACCAAACAAAGCACATGCGATCGCATGGGTTCCAGAAACAAACTGAACCCGCACCGCAGCTGCCTCAGCACCCATGACCGAAGCAAACACTTTATCCAAAGTTTCCCGTCCCAAGTCATCGTGTCCGTATCCACTGACACCTGCAAAATGGTGCGCTCCAACTTTATGATGACGAAAGGCATCTAGCACTCGTTGGAGATTTTGCTTGACTGTCGCGTCAATTCCAGAAAAAATCTGTAACAGTACCTGCTCTGCTTCCCGCAGATGTTCTAAGCTGTTCATTAGTCCCCCGTTCTCAAGTAATTAACATTTTTTGCGGATTCTCGAATCGCGCTTTTCAGTGGTTGAATAAATCTATTGGCGTTTACTGCATGACAATTGCTACTCCAACCAAATCCCAACCTAACTGGGTTCACATCTTATTTTTCTCTTCTTTGCACGTTGGTGCTTTATTTGCTTTGCTTCCAAGCAATTTTAGCTGGCAAGCAGTCGGTGTCTGCTTGTTCCTTTACTGGCTAACAGGCTGCTTAGGCATTACCCTTGGATTTCATCGCTTAATCACCCACCGCAGCTTTCAAACCCCCAAATGGGTTGAATATTTCCTCGCTTTTTGCGGTACTCTTACCTGCCAAGGTGGACCAATCGCTTGGGTAGGAATGCACCGTATCCACCACTTGCACTCAGACAAAGAACAAGATCCCCATGATTCTAATAAGGGTTTTTGGTGGAGTCATATCGTTTGGATGTTCTTTCAATCTCCTGCTTTTGCTGAGGTTCCCCGTTTTACCAAAGACATCGGTGATGACCCAGTTTACCAGTTTTTAGAAAAAAATATGATCGCCATCCAGGTCGCCCTGGGTTTATTTTTACTCACTATTGGCGGTTGGTCATTCGTTGTTTGGGGCGTTTTTGTCCGCTTAGTTATGGTGTGGCATTTTACCTGGTTTGTTAATAGCGCTACCCACAAGTTCGGCTACAAAACCTATGATGTTGACGACCATTCCACAAACTGCTGGTGGGTAGCATTACTTACCTACGGTGAAGGCTGGCATAATAATCACCATGCTTTCCAATACTCTGCACGTCACGGTTTGGAATGGTGGGAAATCGACTTCACTTGGATGACGATTCAAGTTCTGGAAATGTTAGGGCTAGCCACAAATGTGAAGCTGGCACCGAAGGAAAGAGTCGCCATCAGCAGTATAAAATAAGTCTGCATGAGATTATTTTCTCTTCCCCGCCCGATCTATTTTTTTGGCGGGGATTTAGATTTGGGATTATTGTTGATATAATCCAAATCGACGTTACGAAACTTTACTACAAACTCATTTTTCTAAAATGAGCTATCGGTGAGGAGAGTTTTTATAGGTATTCATGACGACATCAATAGTAAATAGCGAAAATTCTCGCCAATCTGCAACCACAAGCATTTCCGGTACTCTTGAACCTAGCCTTCTTCAAAATCCGGAACTCAAGCTCAAGCATATTATCAAATCCATTCCTCGCGAATGCTTCCAAAAAGATATGCGTAAAGCTTGGGCAAAGTTAATTATCAATGTCCTCATGGTGGCTTTGGGCTACGCAAGTTTAGTTGTGGCTCCCTGGTATCTTGTGCCCTTTGCCTGGATTTTTACTGGTACGGCACTTACGGGCTTTTTTGTCATCGGACATGACTGCGGACACCGTTCTTTTTCCAATCGTCACTGGGTTAATGATTTAGTTGGGCATTTAGTTTTTGCTCCGTTAATTTACCCATTTCATGCTTGGAGAATTGGTCATAATTATCACCATAAACATACAAATAAATTGGATTTTGATAATGCATGGCATCCAATTCGTCCAGAAGTTTACGAGCAAAATAGCCCGACTTGGCAAGTCGTTTTCAAAACCTTTCTAACCAAAAAATTATGGTGGGTTGGCTCAGTTGGACATTGGGCACTGGTACACTTTGACCCGAATAATTTTTTAGAAAAAGACCGTTCTAAAATCAAACTTTCAATTACTGTAGTTGCTGTATTTGCGGCTATTGTCTTTCCAGTCTTGATGATTACAACTGGTATTTGGGGATTTATCAAATTCTGGGTAATACCTTGGTTGATTTACCATTTCTGGATGAGTACGTTTACATACGTTCACCACACCACCGCAGATGTTCCCTTTAAGAATATGTCGAAATGGGACGAAGCGATCGCACAATTATCGGGCACAATCCACTGCGATTATCCAGCATGGGTAGAATTCCTTTGCCATGATATTAACGTCCACGTACCGCACCACATTTCTACAGCTATCCCTTGGTATAACTTGCGGAAAGCATACAGCAGCATTAAAGACAATTGGGGAAGTTATTTACATGAAGAGTATACTTTTTCATGGTCTTTAATGAAGCAGTTAACCGATGAGTGCCAGTTATACGAAGAAAACGAAGGTTATCTTACTTTTGAGCAATACGAAGCTCGCAAGTAACACAAACATAGGGCAAAACATAATTCAAATATTTTTCAAAAGTTAAAACTCCATCTTTTCATGGGTGGAGTATTCTGACTTATGACTAGTGAATTATGTTTTTTACCTCCTGCCCTTCGGCAAGCTCAGGGTAACATCTCCTGACTTCTTCTTCCTGCCTATCTCCGATTTTGATGTTTTGTTTAATTTATTGTTCAAAAAAATATTCACAACTCCTTAAAGAAGTTGGAATTCTAAAATCTCATCAACTTAATTCATGACACAAGTAAATAAGAAAGTTACATTTGCCAAAAATATTGGCTTTAGAAAGCAACTCAACCAACGAGTCGATAATTACTTCCAGGAGAATAATCTTGCCAAACGAGATAATCCGGCAATGTATTTCAAAACCTTCCTAATTTTAGGTTGGACAATTTCTGCATGGAGTTTTACTATATTTGGTTCCGATATTCTCTGGCTAAAAATCTTGGGATGTATTTGTTTAGGATTGGGAATTGCCGGAATTGGCTTTAGTGTTGGACACGATGCCAACCACGGAGGTTACTCAAATAAAACATCAATCAATCGTGCGATCGCACTAACTTATGATGTAATTGGACTTTCCAGCTATCTATGGAGATTTCGTCACAATTGTTTGCACCATACATACACCAATATTTTAGGGCATGATGTCGAAATACATGGTGATGGATTAGTGAGAATGTCACCTTATATGGAGCATGAATGGTATCACAAATATCAACATATATTCATTAATTTTGTCTACCTAATTATTCCCTTTTATTGGTCATTTGCCGACGTACAAATAATCTTATTTAAACGAAAATATCACGACCATATAGTTCCAGTTAAAACAAGAGACATACTTGTATTACTCACTGGGAAAGTTGTTTGGTTAGGGATTTTCTGCATAATACCTCTAATTGTGGGGTATTCACCACTTGAGGTATTAGCTGGATTTAGCATTACCTACATGACATACGGATTGCTAATTTGCAATGTCTTTATGCTCGCACATGTTTTAGAGCCAGCAGACTTTGTACAACCCGATATGCCATCGAATAATGTTGATGATGAATGGGCAATACATCAAGTCAAAACAACCGTTGATTTTGCACCAACAAATCCATTCATTAATTGGTACGTCGGTGGATTGAATTACCAAACCGTTCACCACTTATTTCCCCACATCTGCCACATTCATTATCCCAAAATTGCGCCGATTTTAGCTGAAGTATGTGCTGAATTTGGAATTAATTACAACGTATATCCAACCTTTACAGGTGCTTTAAAAGCTAATTACGATTTACTCAAGAATTTTGGTACTGGCTTAGATACAAACTTAGCTACCCAAAAAGAGCTTTTTGTCAACACTTGATTTTGTTGTCAATTCTGAAGTGTTACTGTAGATATTTCGGAATAATCTTCTTCACGTGCCAATAATTTGAGACTAACATTTCAAATTATTGGTACTTCGCGTGACATTTTTTCTTTGTAATGGAGCTAATAATGGCAGACTATAACGTTTTGCCTAATTAGAAAAAAATTGTATTTTTTCCAACAAAGATGCTAATAATATTAAAGGCTAATTAAATTTAGCAAATAGCGCATATTATTAATAATTTTATTAATATAACTAAGCGCCATTATTCTGTTTTCAAAAAATATCCGGCTATCAGCGTAAAAATAGATAAAGTGACATCGAATACAGTAAATTTAACCAACCAGCAAAACCTTGAATCACAAGAAGAAAGTACAAATTTACCTTTCACCCTTGGAGATTTAAAAGCTGCAATTCCTGCGGAATGCTTTCAACCAAGTGTTGCTAAGTCAATGTTTTTCTTCTTCCGCGATATTGCTGCGATCGCATCACTATATGCAATAGCTTATTATCTAGATTCTTGGTATTTTTTCCCAATTTTTTGGGTAATGCAAGGAACTATGTTTTGGGCTTTATTTGTGGTTGGACATGACTGCGGACATCAATCATTTTCTAAGCACAAATGGCTAAATGATTTAATGGGGCATATTTGCCATACACCGATTCTTGTACCGTATCACGGTTGGCGCATCAGTCACCGCACGCACCACAAAAATACGGGCAGTTTGGAGAATGATGAAAGCTGGTATCCCGTCAGCGAGTCAAATTACAATCAAATGGATTTGATCTCAAAATTAGGACGATACTACATATTTTTGTTTGCTTACCCAATTTACTTATTTGCACGAACCCCAGGAAGAACAGGTTCTCATTTTCTACCCAGTAGTCCAATTTTTAAACCTTCCGAAAAATGGGATGTTATCACTAGCACAATTTGCTGGAGTGGAATGGTTGGTTTGTTGGGTTTCTTAACTTATCAATGGGGTTTCATGTGGTTGGTAAAATACTACCTAATGCCCTATTTGGTATTTGTAGTTTGGCTGGATTTGGTAACATTCTTACACCACACAGTACCTAATATTCCCTGGTATCGTAAAGATGAATGGACTTTCTTGAAAGGTGCGATTTCTACAATTGACCACGATTATGGTTTTATTAATCATATTCACCATGATATCGGTACTCACGTTGCCCATCACATTTTCTTGAATATGCCGCATTACAATTTAAAGAAGGCAACTGCGGCAATTAAACCTGTAATGGGTGAATATTTCTTCGAGTCGAAAGAACCAGTTTGGAAATCACTTTGGCAATCAGCAAATGATTGTCAATTTGTACCCGACACAGGTACAAAGGTTTACTATACAAGCAAGAAAAAAATTGCTAATTAATTGTTGTCTTTAATGCGAATTCAACAAAAAAATGTTTTTAAAAACCTATACAGACACAGTAATACTGTGTCTTTTTTTGATTATAGTGTTGTAGCGACTGTCTTGAAAGTTAAGCGATCGCGCTTTGCGCGTTCCCTTCAGGAACATCGCGTAGCATATCCTAAAAAACACAAACCAACATTAATAAGATGATAATGTTGGTTTGCTTCCAGAAAGTAAAATATCCTAACTATAAACTTATCAATTTTACCATTCGTAAGTAAGAGTAGAGAATCCCACCCCTACAACAATTGGAACAATTTATTTCTTGGTTTTCCTTAACTAAAAACTAAAATCTTAAAATCGTCCATTTCCCTGAACAATATGTTTAACTGTAGTCAAACTTTCCAAATTAATTAACCCACGTCGATGTCCTCTTTGATTCGACATTCCCAAAAATACCGCATCCCCACGGGAAGGAGTTCGAGAAAAACGAGGAGAAGCATTAATATATGTAGAAGCACTATTTACACCCAGGGCAAACTGACGACTTTCTTGATAAGATTCAGTGACAATACAATCTGCATGTCCGCTACTATATTGGTTAATCCAACCAATTGCAGCTTCTAAACTATCAACAAGTTTAAAGGCAATATTTCGATTCAAATATGCACTTCCCCATTCATTATCTTGTGCTAATTGTAATTGTGGGAAAGCCTCAACTAATTCTCGATCGCCTTTTATTTCAAAACCTTTTTCCTTCAAACTATTAAATAGTGTCGTTAGGGATGACGGTAATGTCTGACGGTGAATTAAAACTTTTTCAATTGCATTTACAGGATCGGGTTCGCTATTGTGGCTATCAATAATTGTCCAACGTGCCATTTCTAAGCTACTATTGAGTGACCAATACAGATAACAATTACCAATAGCGGATTTTAAGACGGGTACGGTTGACTGACGTACTACCTGCTGGATTAAACTCGAACGTCCGTAGGGAATTACCAAATTTAAATATTGTTCTTGAGTGACTAAATCGCGGGTTGAAGAACCATGTTCGCTGCTGATGAATTCAATACAACCGGGAGGTAATCCAATTTCCGCGATCGCATTTTGCAACACGTTAGCAATGGCAGCATTAGAATGACTCGCTTCCGTACTACCCTTAAGGATGATACTATTACCTGTTTTTATGCACATCCCTGCTGCGATCGCGGCTAATTCGGGGAATGCTTCATAAACTAAAGCAATCGTTCCTAATGGCATTAACTGCGAGTAGGTTTGCGAATCTTCTAACTGATAATCAGCCGTTCGTACCCGTCGTAAAGGGTCAGAAAACTCCCCTAAACGCTGTAAAATTTCAACTGTCGTGTCCAATCGTTGTGGAGTTAACTTTAACCAGTCCAAAATCAACTCCGGAACTGCCATTTCTCGACTCGCTTCTAAGTCGAGAGTATTCGCCTCTAAAATATCATCGAATGCGTCATTGAGCGCTTTTGCCATTGCTAGCACAGCGCGACTTCGATCTATTCCTTTGGCAATAGCCAACCTCAAAGAAGCGCAATATGCACGTTTGGCACTTGCAATAGCGTAAGAGGCATCATCAAAAGCATCAACAGTCATTGAAATTAAGGTCTATGGGTAAGCCAGAGCATTAATGCTGGCAAAATCGCCAACAATAAAGCCACCAATGCCCAAGCAAGTATTGTGTTAGTACTTGCCAAGCGTAAAGCTAATGGTAGCCATATAATCACTAGCACGAAAATAATCCCTAGCGCTACTGGCAAATAACTTTCTCCCAATTTTGGGTGAACTACATTCCAAGTACTGCCATTCCAATGCCAAGCTTTTTTGTAAGGATAGGTGGTTGAAAGCTGCTCTAGAACCTGTCCGTTATCTTCGACTACAAAAATCTGCTGACAGCGATCGCAACCAAATGCCTCTGTCAGAGTAATCGGAACTAACCTCCCCCGACGACGACAGGGACAAGGATATTCGCTATTAAAATCTAATTTTTCGTGTTTTTGTGATTGCACAAGCAAAATTAATAACTTGGGCGTGTTTTCTCAAATAAAGTAAGTAGATGAAAGGCTTCTGCTGTTATAAGCCAAAAACTAAAATCTACCGATAATTTGTACTTTTAAAAGCCACTAAACCATTAATAGCACATTCATATTTTAGTGTAGTCCATCTTACTGAAATTAGTTTACTTGTACTTACAAAGATTTATTTTTGCTATTTACTTATCTCCTCTGAAAAATTAATACTTACTCCAAATCCTTTAATATTTACGTGAGGTACAGCAAAATATCAAAAATATAGTAATTCTAAAACTATTATTAAAATGTTAGGTCAACACATAATACCAATTCAGTAGACCTGTAATCTTATCTATTGCTTGGTAATTAGTATTCTTAAAGAGCGGGTAACGCGACTCGAACGCGCGACATCAACCTTGGCAAGGTTGCGCTCTACCACTGAGCTATACCCGCAAATAATTCACTCCTATAATACTTGCACAGGTAAATTTATTTGTCAATACTTTTTATTCAGGAATGAGGTAAAAGCAGGGAAAACAAAATATCCCAACTATGGAATTATGTGCGATTCGTTGATTGGGGAATCACGCTAATCAGTGCTTAAATAGCCAATCCAGCTAGTAATGGCTGAATTCTCAGGCTGATGGTAGGTGTAAGACCTACTCACAGGGTAGCGCGGTATGCGGGAAGCTCAGGGTTTCAACCCTGAGAGGAAAGCGACACGAGCGGTTTTAACCGCTGTGGTCTTTCTACCCTAGCTTATATTCTCGAATCAACCTTTGTATAGCCGAAGACTGGGAGACTCCCCAGTTTTTAGCAATGCTTTCTAACTTCGCTTTGTCCTCATCAGACAAGTAAACCATAGAACCTTTTTTCTTAGACATATACGTATCCTACTAATATTGTGCTATCATAATACTAACACAGCATTGGAAGTCGTTCGCGCAGCGTCTCCGCAGGAGATACAATGTCTAAATCTAAAAAGTCTATGGGTGTGCAGCAAGTCTTGTTGCACCCAGACCAAGAAACAAAAGCGATTTTAGAATACCTTTGCCAACAGTCAGGAAAGCTCTACAACAACGGGATTTACTTTGCTAGGCAAACATTTTTTAAAACGGGGAAAATATTAACAGGAAAATTTGACCTAGACTTTGAACATTCTGTCTCAAAATCGTTGGTTGCTCAATCAATACCATCAACACCAATGCAGCAAACGTTGAGGTCTGTTACCGAGGCGTTTAAGTCCTTTAAAGGTTTGCGTGATTTGTTTTTCAAAAAGCAATTACACTTTAAACCAAAAGCACCCAACTATCTAACAGGTTCTAAACTATTCAAGGTTGCCTACCCAAATTCTGGCGGACAAAAACCAACATTAATAGATGGTCAACTTAGATTTTCGTTAGGTTTGACTATCAAAAGATGGTTTGGAATATCAGAGTTTTTCTTGCCAGTACCATCAAACCTAGATATGGCGCTTGTTAAAGAGTTTACCATCCTTCCTAAAAATGGTGCTTTTTACCTTGAAATGTCTTATGAAGTAGAAAGACAGGTACATGATTTAGACATTAATCAAGCCCTTTCGATTGACTTTGGTACTGCCGATAATCTGGCTGCATGTGTTGATACTTTGGGCAATTCCCTGTTGATTGATGCTCGTGATATGAAGGCATTTAATCAGTTGTGGAATAAAAAAGTCGCTACTCGCAAGGAAGGGAAGCCGCAAGCGTATTGGGATGAATGGTTAGACCGCGTAACCCGTAAACGTAACCATCAAATGCGTGATGGTATCAACAAAGCAGCCAAATTGATAATTGACCACTGTTTAAAATATGGCATTGGTACATTAGTTATTGGGTGGAATGAATCGTTTAAAAACAACGCCAATATGGGGCGGGTTAATAATCAGAAATTTGTCCAGATGCCACTGGGTAAACTTAAAGACAGATTGAATCAATTGTGCGATTTGCACGGCATTAGATTTCAAGAAACCGAAGAATCCTACACGTCGAAAGCGAGCTACTTAGATGGAGACTCCCTACCTGTTTACGGCAATAAGCCGGATGGGTGGAAAGCATCGGGAAAGCGAGTTAAGCGTGGATTGTATCGGACTAAGACTGGGTTAATCGTTAATGCTGACCTTAACGGCAGTGCGAACATATTGATCAAAGTAGCCAAAAACTTAGGCATTGATCTAAGCAGATTGGGTAGACGGTGCTTGACCACCGTAGCGAGGATTAAGTTGTGGAACGTTTCGAGTCAGAAACCTCTTTCTAAGCTTGTTCTGTCAGCAGAATCTCAGTCCCTTTAGGGCTGAGAGTGTCAATAGATTCAAGCGTGACTCCTTACTTACCCATACTGAGTAAGCTCGATTCTTACAAATTAGAAATTAACTAGGTACTAGGTAAATCACCGGGATATTCAGGAGGTTTCTCAGGAGGTTTTCTGGGGTTCTCAGGAGGTTTTCTGGGGTTTTCTTGGGGTTTCTCAGGAGGCTTGCTCAGGAGGTTTCTCAGGAGG
>JAAUPE010000208.1 GCA_012034595.1 Calothrix sp. CSU_2_0
AGTGTGGTAACTGTAGCTGGCATGGTGACGCTGATTTAAATGGTGCAAAAATGATTTCTTTATTGGGGCAGTCTGTAAGCCTGCCTAGAGGTTCGGGTTATTTGTGTTGCAATCTCAGCACAGATAGTTCAGGGCTACTACAAAGCCCCGCCCTTTAGGGCTGGGGTTAGCTTACCTTCCCCTCTTTCCCTTCTCTCCCTACAAACCCGGTTGGCATATAGATAAATTCCAGAATAAGATATCAAATGACATCAATCAAGGTGTAGCTATAGGTGGTGCTATGTCCAATCCAGATGCTCCGGATATCGAAAATCGTTCCCTGGAGCAAGCTCTAACCAATAAAATCATTGACGACTATTTTGATAGTTCGGAAAGTTGGTTGCGAGCAATTTTACGGATGTGCTTCTTCTCTTTGGCACACTTGGATGGTCTACCTGTGTTTGTTGTCGAGTGCCCTAATCAAGCTGTTGCTAAACGATTGAGTCGCAAAACTTACCCATTCCGTGGTATTTTATATTACCTAACGGATAATTTTAGTGCTGGCAGTCGTTCGCTCTTTTGCTATCGTGATGCGAAACTGGGAGCATGGTACTGTTACGATACTAGTACTAATTCTTGGACTGCTGTGAGGAATCTAGAAGCACCTACGGCATCTGCGGACGGGTAATAATAGTTGTAGGGATAGAAATACTTAATAGCTCAAGTTCTTTGAAGAGGACTGAATAGTTATTTGTAAACAGTTTTTTTATTTATATCAGGCAATTATTGTATATTTCTAGGGTTTTGTTAGCAACAGACTCCCAATTATATTGAGTTGCTAATTCGAGATTTTTTTTGCCCATTTCTGATAGTTTGTTTTCCTTTTCTACAGCTTCTTGCATTGCTTTTAACAATCCATTTACATCGTTAGAACTGTACAGAAAAGCAACAGAATCATTGAATATATCTTCAAAAAAGCCGACACTTGGGGCAATACAAGCTTTCCCAAATGACATCGCTAAAAGTGCGACTCCTGAAGTTGTAAAAACTTTGTATGGAATGATGACACAATTGCAAGCATTGAGATAGATTTGCACCAAATTATCTGGGATTTCTTCTGGGAAAAAGAAAATGTTGGTGGATTCGCAAATACTATTTTTAATTAATTCCTCAAGGTTATCTTCACATGGTTTACCAGCAATTAACAAAGTTATATTATTTTGATTGAGTTTTTTAAAACAATCTATTGTTTCTAAAATTCCTTTATAGCGGTAGATATAGCCAAAAATTAAAAATACAGTACTTTCTTCTGGGATGCCTAATTTTTTTCGACATTCTAAACTATTAATCGTATTTTCATAGTATTTTATATAATTCCCATGAGGAACTACAAACACCTTTGATTTATTGTTGAGAAAACACTTTGATTCAACTTCTTGTTTTGTGCGATCGCAATGTGTAATAATTCCATCTAAGCAGTAGCCTAAAATTAATCCTTGCCATTGACTAAAATTATTTTTTGTATCAACTTTATTTGACCATTCATGTACGGTCCAAACAAGCTTAGTTCCCAAAGTTTTTAAGATTAACGATTGACATATAAATAAAATTATTTTAATTATACTACTGATTTGATTATGAGGATTTTTAGGCAGAATAAATGGATGTAAAGTGTGAAAGTGTAAAATATCAAATTTGTTTTTTTTGATATTATTAAAATTGAGGTTTTTAAAAACTTTTGATAGAAAAAATGGTGGTTCAGATGATTTCCAGACACGCTGTTCTACTTGTATTAATAGAGAATTAAGATGTTTTGCTAGTAATATTTTATAAGGGTTTTCTTCCCAATCCCACAAAAAAACGACTTTCAAAGAACTATTTATTTTATTATCCGACATACAAAATAACCGCACAGAGTAGATATTCAGTGCGGTTATTATATAATATAAATCTATTTGTATAAAATAATTATCAAAATTAATGATGTTTTGAGCGAGTGACTAAACCACCAACAAAAGCACCTAAGATTGTTCCCGTCCATAAACCTGCGGTGCTTCCTTGCCACATTGCACCAGGAATAATTGCCACATTACACAATTCCTTAACTCCTAAAATTTGATTTTGGCAATGCCGACTGCGAAGATGCATTGTAATTTGCCAACCTGTAAACCCAGCTAAGATACCGGATGCGATCGCAATACCAGAACAGATTAAAATACGTTTTTTTCCATGATACCACGTACGTAGAGACGACCCGCCGGGTCGTCTCTCTCTCTCCATATTTTATTTAATTTTATTGATAACAAACCCCTAACCAGTATTTCTCATCCCAGCAGCAATACCATTAATAGTTAATAATGCACCTCTTAGTAATTCACCTTTGCTGTAACGAGAGTGAATCACTCCAGATGTATTAACATTCTTAGATTGTCGCAACCGTTTGAGCAAAGAAACCTGAATAAATCCTAAAGGTACAATTGTACCATTGCGTAACTGAACAGAACGCTGTAAAGTTGGGTCGCCATCAAGTAGATAAGCATGTTCGGTAATTTTAAGTACCAAATCGCGGGTAAGGTAAAATTCTTTAGCGATTTGGTCAAAAACTTTTTCACATCGATGCCTATCTTCAGGATGAGATAATTCTTGAACGTAGTGATGAGCTATTTGCAAATCCACTTTTGCAAGGGTCATTTCCGCTTTAGATATTACCATCTTGAAGAAGGGCCATTTTACGTAGAAATATTGCATTAATTTTAGATGTTCCTCTGGTTCCTCATCTAAAAATTCGCGTAAAGCTGTACCCATTCCGTACCACGAAGGTAGTAAAAAGCGGGTTTGCGTCCAACTAAATACCCAAGGAATAGCTCGTAAGCTGCTCAAGTCTTTTTTGCCGGAAGGACGACGGGCAGGACGAGAACTGATTTGCAACTGGCTAATTTCTTCGATCGGGGTAACTTGGTGGAAGAAGTCAATAAAGTCGGGTTGTTCGTAAATTAAAGCCCGATAGTGTTGACGCGATCGCGCTGATAGTTCTTCCATGATCTCGTTCCAAGCTTCGATGTCGTCAAAACCCGTCCGCAATAAGCTAGCTTGGATGACTGCGGTGGTAATTGTTTCTAAATGATATAAAGCTAAATCGCGCAATGAATATTTCGATGCCAGGACTTCACCCTGTTCGGTAATTTTAATGCGTCCATTTATACTATGTCCTGGTTGTGCCAAGATAGCTTCATATGCTGGACCTCCGCCTCTTCCTACTGAACCGCCACGCCCATGGAATATACGTAAATCAATACCATAGCCTTCCGCAATTCCCTGTAAATGCTTTTGTGCTTTGTGAATCTCCCAATTACTGCTTAAAAATCCTGAATCTTTGTTGCTGTCGGAATATCCCAACATTACTTCTTGCAGATTGGGAGTGAGGGGAGAAACACGGGGCAAAGAATGAGAGAGGGGGGGAGAAGCAGCTTTTTGCCTTTGTTCTTCTAGTTTGCCTGTCTCCGCTTCCATAACCGCGAAACCACCAGCTAACAAAGCACGATATAATGGCAACTCAAATAATTGACGCATTACATGGAGCGATTTTTGCAAATCCTCGACGGTTTCAAATAAAGGTACGACTTGAATAGTCCCAATGGCTGTACCTGGGTCAAAAAGTCCGGCTGATTTGGCAAGTAGCAATACTTCCAATACGTCGCTGACTTCGCGACACATGCTAATAATGTAGGTTTGGCAAACTTTATAACCAAATTCCTGTTGCAGCGAACGGATTACACGAAACGTCTTGATAATGTCGTTGGTTTTCTCGGAGAATGGTAGTTCTGCGGGAATTAGAGGACGACGGGTTTGGAGTTCGCTAGTGAGCCATTCGACTCGTTCGGCTTCGGATAATTCGTTGTAGGGTTGTTTGAGAATGCCTAAATATTTGAGAATCTCGTTGATTGCGTCAGAATGACAGGAAGATTCTTGACGAATATCGAGCTTCGTTAAGTTAAAGCCGAAAATTTCCGCTTGGCAAATGAGGTTTTCCAGTTGTTGACAAGTTAACCCAGTTTCGGTGATGTTGCGATGGATTAACCGTAATTCGGCTAAAAACTCTTCCCCCGTTAAGTAAGCTGGTTTGGAATCATCTTTAATGATTTCCCCTTTGTGGAGTGCGGAATTGCGATCGCGGGTATTTTCTAACCGTTTGAGGATATACGACAGTTTGAGTCGATATGGTTCTTGACGGTAGCGTAATGCGTGTTCTTCGTAAATTTCGCTGAGTTGGGATTGTTCTAATTCTAAAGATTCGAGTAAGTCGGGCAGTACATCACTCCACTGCATTGAAATACTCAATAATTCCCGTAATTGCTTAACCGCTTGAATGTATTTTTCGAGAACAAGATTGCGCTGGTAACAAGCGGTTTCCCAGGTAATTGCAGGTGTCACCGATGGATTTCCGTCCCTGTCCCCACCAACCCAAGAACCGAAGGTACAGAAATTCTGATTCGGTGGTTCTAACCAGGGAAATGTAGCTTGCAAAGATTGCTTTAAGCGACGGTATAAATGGGGAATACCATCAAATAAAACTTCCTCAAAATAGTGCAAAGCATAGTCAACCTCATCTAACACCGAAGGTTTGAATTGGTGTAACTCGTCAGTTCTCCACCACATGCAAATTTCTTCGATTAATTGCGATCGCAATTCCTCTGCTTCCCAACTATGTGCCCCAAAACCAACACCCAAGCGTTTTTCTAAAACGTCAAATTCTTGCAATAATTCGACTATTCGCCGTTGTTTGCCGCGAATGGTATGACGAACAATTTCCGTAGGGTGCGCTGTGAACACCAACTGCACATCTAATTGTGCTATTAATCGTTGAATCAATTGCGGCGGAACGTTGAGCTTGAATAACTGCGGAAACAAAGCTGCAAAAGTACCCTTCTGTTTGTCGCTATCTTCTGCCGAATGCCGCCAACTTTTTGTCAGCATTTGGGCACCTAAGCCACTATTTAAAGGAAACCCTTCCTCTTGATGGGAATGAGCATGTAAGTGGTTAATATCGGGTCGAGTTTCATCCCCGGATTGTGGTTCGACTTCGTACTTTGTTAATTGCTGTCTTTGTTCGTAATCCTGCTCAATGATATTGATTAACTGGAAGTACAGCGCAAATGCCCTTGTGGCACGAATTGCATCATTAATACTCAGTTGTTCAATTAACTTAAAAACAGAGGAATCTTCGTCTGTAGTCGCTTGTCCTTCTGGTGAACATAAATCGCGTAATTTACGCAATAAATCCACCATGTCCTGACCGCACTCCTGCCGCAGCACCGTTTCCCATAACTCCTCCATAATTTGGAGGCGATGGCGTAGAAATAAATCGGAAGCTGGGTAGGCATTCGCATCCCGAATAGAAGAGTATAAAAGGGAACTCATGTCTTCTGTCGTAGTAGAGCCGATAAAAGGTTATTATTCTTTACTTTGAAGTTTATGGATAGGGAAAGTCCCACAAAATTTAGCAATAAGTGTGTATGATTTTAAACTTCTGGATTTTTGCGACTTTCTGGAAACTCCAAAATTGGCAAGCGATCGCCTCGAAAAACTTCTTCGCTAGCTTTTCCAATGGCATTTAGGGTTTCAGTTGCATTTTTCTGTGCTAAAACCAGCATGAGAACTGAGACTGTACCCGCTTGCAGGAGGAGGGATTGAGGAATGGCAAATAAACCAAAATTAAAATCACCTGACTTCGAGTCGTTGGGGGAAGACGAATTAATATTCATGGGAGGCATTGCTATTTTTCCGTTTTTAAATGATTTAAGTGGAACACAAGAGCAAAACTAGCAGACAGTACGCTTAAAAGCAGGCAAATGAACGGGTATATTAATTTGAAAATTAGTTCACCAAATTAATTTACAGATTTCAAAGATTAATTAGTTAAGTTAAACTTCCTCAAAATTTAAGGGCTGATACAAACTATCTTCGCAAATATTGCTTGGCTTCGAGAATGACAAAATGTTAAAAAAGCTTCAAAATGCGATAATTCTATGATTCCAGTTTACAAGCTATCTGCCGTTGTTAAAAGTAAGAAGTAGAGACGACCCGTAGGTAGTCTGTATGAAAATTAGTAGAGACGACCTGTAGTTAGTCTGTATGAAAATTAGAAGAGACTACTCCGTGGATTCTCGATATAGTAAATATTCCTTTTCCCCATTATTTTTATCCCCCAATTACCTTTTATCCCCTTTTTCCTGTTTTTCCCATGAAATCATTACTACCAGACCGCCAAAAAACAATATCACAGTGGGTGAGCCAAGCAACTGGTATCAACACTTTAGGCGTAAAAGTCCGGTTGCGGGGAAATGACCTACATATTTTGTGCGAATCGGTTGAATGTCCTCAACGGTGGCATACATTATCAGATTTGCTCACAGCTTTACAGCAAACAGACCTAGATGCCCTCAAGAGCGGCGAAAACAACGAACAACCTTCAATATATCAAGTATTCGTCTACGGCAGAAAAAAAGGTACAAAGCGTCCAGAATGGTGTCATCGAGTTTATTTGAATCAACTCGATCGCCATTTAGAACAAGTCAAAGAAAAAATCAACCAAGCTTTACTCCAAGACAAGTCAAACCAACCTGGAGGAGCGTTAATTCTCTCCAATGAAAGTTTGGCACGACAAGGGAACCCAGATGCGATCGCCCGATATCTCAGCGAAACCCTCAGCAATTACGGTGTTAGTGTTCAAGTTCAAGTCAAACAACAAAGTCAATCAACCGCAGACAGTCAGACCAATAAACGCTTGTGGATACACTGTAAATCAAGCTATAGCCCCGACCCAACCCTGATTGCCGAACCCATTGCCCAAAAACTCCGTCATCTCAAACTTTCCGGTTATCAAGACGCTGTTATCGTTGCCCAAGTTCAGGGAGAAAGTAAAACCGACTGGACGCTACGGATTGATTTAACCCCACCAGAAATAATGCTCAAAGAATGGGCAAGGTGGGGAGATACGGAAGCTTTAGGGGAGTATTTGAACGAAAAATTAGCAGAAAAATCACCCCATGCAAAAATAAAAGTCACAACATCCTTACAAGAATCAACACTTCACATATTTTGCAGTTCCGTTAACGTTGCTAATGCCATATCCCCAGCCCCCCACCGCATTCTCTGCATGGAAACAATTGGCACAATCCTCGAAGATATTGCCCCACAAGCGATCGCTGCCGCAACCCTCTACGGGCAAACTAGCAAAGACGCTGACCCAGCTTGGATTGACTGGCTTTCCCTCCCGGCAAAACAGCATCCAGAATTAGCAATTCCCCCTTTAGACCTAGCTAGTTCTGCGGATGAACCTGCTATCATTTTTTTACTAGAGCGCTTACTCAACCCCGATCTCAGTTGGCGCTTAAAAACAGGCGGGATTCGCGTTCTGCTCCTCCGTAAAGCAGACCTATTACATGTGATGTGTGATGCCCCCGTTTGTCCCAACCGCAAACAAGTTGCCAGCAAAGTAATTAAATTACTGCGGCAAATCAAAATTTCCGGGATTACAGGGGTGCGAATTTACGGTCGTCGTGCTGGTAACAAAGAGCCATTTTGGCACTATGGTGTGGACTTCCAAGCTAGAGAACGTGTTGTGCCCGAACCCACGCCAGAATTTGCTGCAACTTCCGCTTATGTTCGCGAACTTTTGCCATCAGACTCGAACGAGTCGGGATTGCGTCCCGATTTAACAACGCAAGAAGTCCAAGCTTTTGTCAAAGGAGTCGCGAGTGATTGGGGTGTGACTGCCAGAAAGTTTCTTTTAGGAACCCAAATGTTTGTAGAGACTAGCCACCCACCAGAACGAAACTCAGCACAGCAAGGACGTTTAGTTGCCTTAATCTGGGGTAGCTTGGGTTTATTGCTGACAATCCAAACAGATTGGCTCTTAAATTATTTTGTTTCCCGCAACAACCCACAAAATAATGCGATGCCTGGTATCACGAGTCAAATCTCCGAAACAACCCCCGCAGGGGATGAAGCAAGTAAAACCAGATTGACCACAAATACATCCTCCCAGGAGAAAGGTAATAGCGCCTTTAATGCTTCGGAATTTACGCAGCCAAAAAGTGATAATTCTCAATCGAAAGGTCAAGCAACGGCAACAGCAATTCTGTTAGCAGCACGCACCCAAACACCGACTTTTAATGCTCGCCAACTCGACGAACAACTTGCCCTCTACAGGCAGAGATTGCAAAAAAATGGTACAACCCCAGATATTTTAATTATCGGTTCATCCCGCGCCCTCCGAGGAATTGACCCTGTAGCCCTTTCCAAATCATTAGCAACCCAAGGCTATCAGAATTTAGATATTTTTAATTTTGGTATCAATGGAGCGACTTCCCAGGTTGTTGATTTCATCCTGCGTAAAGTCCTCGAACCAGAAGAAGTCCCCAAAATCATTGTCTGGGCAGATGGTTCCCGTGCCTTCAATAGCGGACGTGAAGATATTACATACCGTACAATTACGGAATCCCCAGGTTACAAAGAAGCAGTAGAAAGATTTATTGCTAAAGGTAACGACCCCAACGACGAGAAAAAATCAACCTCAAAATCTACCGATAGCAAAACAAATAACCATCAAGAAAGCAGCTATAAAGTAGTAGATAAATGGTTAAATCAAGGATTAGCAAGAGCTTCTGGAACCTATCAACATCGCGATCGCTTGAAAACAATTTTAAACGATCGCATGAAATCCCTACCAATTTTTAGCAGCGAAACCTCAACGGCAAAAAGTAAAACCAATGGTAGCGATGCCGAACAAGACGCAGCGCAGTCAGTAGACTTCGATGGTTTTCTCCCATTATCAATTCGTTTTGACCCCGCAACTTACTATCAAAAACACTCCAAAGTTAGCGGTAGCTACGACAACGACTACAAATCATTTTTACTCGGCAGCGACCAAGATGCCGCATTACAAAACATCCTCCAATTTACCCAATCCCAAAAAATATCTGTAGTATTCGTTAATATGCCCCTCACAGCCGAATACTTAGACCCAATTCGTACCCAACACGAACAAGAATTTCAGCAATACATGTTAAAAATAGCAAGCGATCGCTCTCACCTTGTCTTCCGCGACCTGAGTTTACTTTATACCCAAAACAACGACTTTTTCTCCGATCCAAGCCACCTCAACCGTTACGGTGCATACGAAGTATCCAACAAAATCGCAAAAGACCCCATGATTCCCTGGAGTAACAAAAAATAACCACAAACTAATTCATAAATTATATATCTTTATCCCTTCTTCCTTCTTCCCTTGGCGTACTTGGCGTACTTGGCGGTTCATCCTCTTATCCATATTTTCTTATCTATATTTTCACGAATCAAACCGGATTGTCATACTAAATGAACTTCATCTCAATAACATACGGATTATTTTTACTTAGCGTACTTGGAGTTTACTGGACTGTCGAAACAGAAAATATTCGCTTGTGCGTACTCCTAATTGCCAGCATAATTTTTTACACCTCCTACCAACCAGCATACATTTTACTTCTTTTAGTCCTAGTTTTTATTAACTATCGCATCGGCATCGAACTGGGAGAAAACACTTCTCCCCGTCAACATTCTCAAGATTGGCAAATATCCAACGAAGAATGGCAATATGCCCAAGCCGATTGGAATCGTCGCCGTCTTATACTCATCTCAACAGGCGTATTTATCAATATTTTTATCCTTTTTGGTTTTAAATATTTCATTCCCCTACTCAAGTTTGCTTTACCGCAAGCGACAACAACTAGTTTGGGTTTAGATTCATTAAAACTAATCGCACCTTTAGGAATTTCCTACTTCGTTTTTGAGTGCATTGCTTATTTAGTTGATATTTATCGCGGCGCACCTGCTACCGGAAATTTTATCAAATTTGCTGCCTATAAATTATTTTTTGCGAAAGTTACTTCCGGACCCATTACTCGCTTTCATCAACTCACAAACCAGTTTCAAACTAATCAATTTCCTACAGCCGATACCATTACCGAAGCACTATGGTTAATTGCTAGAGGTGCTGTCAAAAAAGGTCTATTCGCTGACAACATTGGTACTTTTGTCGATATTTGCTTCGGCAATCTCCAACGTGCAGGCAGTACAGACATTTGGCTTGCAACCTTCGCTTATGGTTTGCAACTTTACCTCGATTTTAGTGGCTACGTTGATATTGCACGCGGCAGTGCTTTACTATTCGGTTTAAAACTACCCGAAAACTTTGACTTTCCCTACTTCGCTACCAGCATCGCCGACTTTTGGCGACGTTGGCACATAACTTTGGGGGATTGGTTGCGAAATTATCTCTATTTTCCCCTGGGTGGTTCCCGTGCTGGTTTAGAGCGTACTTGCGTTAATCTGATGATTGTGATGGTGGTATGCGGTATTTGGCACGGTGCTACTTTGGGTTTTCTGGCTTGGGGGATGTTCCACGGCTTTGCCCTAATCCTACATCGGTTGGTTGATACTTGGTGCGATCGCTCGGAATTTCTCGAAGTGTTTTGGCAATCCCCAATTGGCATTATCTTCGCATGGCTCCTCACCCAATTAATGGTTTTTACCTCCTGGATTTGGTTTCGCTTACCCAACCTCAAAGACTCCTGGCTAGCTACACAGCACCTTTGGGGACATCCGGCAGATGCTCAATTTGCCCAACTCGTCTATATTGAAGCATTCAAGATGAGTCAATCCCAAATTGCCCTATTGCTAGGGATACTTGCAACTTGTATGTCAATCACTTATTTCTTTAGCCGCAGACTAAAACTACAATTTAGCTGGCATCTCAAGCTGCTCTTCGTACCCATTTGTTTTTATGCTGTTTGGTTACTCGCACCCGAAGGTAGTCTACCTTTTATCTATTTTGATTATTAAGGGAGGAGGCAGGAGGCAGAAGATAGGAGGCAGAAGGCAGAAGGCAGAAGGCAGAAGGCAGAAGGCAGAAGGCAGGAGGCAGGAGGTAGAGGTAGG
>JAAUPE010000209.1 GCA_012034595.1 Calothrix sp. CSU_2_0
AATTTAGCCGAAGCTTTTAAAGACAAAACAGTATTTTTTATTACCCATCGTCTCACAACAATCCGTAACGCAGATATGATTTTAATGATGGATGCTGGTGCGATCGTTGAACAAGGTACGCACGATGATTTAATGTCTCGTCAAGGTTATTACTATTGTTTGTACAAACAACAAGATGCACAAATGTAGACATGATATATTTCGTCTCTACAAATCCCAAATTAAAAATCTCAAGACACGATATATCGTGTCTCTACAAAAAAATAAAATTCTAAAATCTAAAATCTAAAATCTAAAATTAATTATGGCTATTGAAACACAATTTGAGCAACCTGTATTATTACAACAATCACCTATTTGGTCGCGATTAATTGCTTGGGGTATATTTGGAATTACAACTCTTACAATTGTGTGGGCTGCGGTTTTTCAAATCGAAGAATCCATACCCGTTCCTGGTAAACTAGAACCAAAAAGTGCTGTACAAGAAATTCAATCACCTGTTGGTGGTGTGGTCAAACAAATTTATGTAAAAGAAGGCAAAGCAGTAAAGAAAGGTGAGGTACTAATTAGCTTTGATGAGACTTCTTCTCTTGCACAATTGTCTGCTCTAAAACAGACTCGTGCCGCACTTTTACAACAAAAAAAGGCTCTACTACAGGAAACTAATTTTTATCGCGATCGCATTCAAAATTCCGGTTTATCAGCAGATATTGTTCCAACAGCAAGTCAATTGGAAATAAAGCCAGAATTAACTTTTTTAATGAAAAGTCGAACTACTTATGTCAGCGAAAACCAACTATATCGCACTCAATTAAATGGTGGCAATTCAATTAATTTAACATCCGAACAGAAATTGCGGCTACAAAATCGGCAAATTGATTTATCTTCTCGGATGGAAGATGCTAAGTTAACAACAGAAAAAGTAAAACAAGAACTCTTGCAAATAAAAGCGCAACTAACTAGTGCCAAAGAACTTTTAACAATCAATCAAGGCATTTTAAACAGGTTTGAACCTTTAGCCAAAACAGGAGCAATTTCCCAAATTCAATATTTAAAGCAGCAGCAGGATGTCAGCACAAAACTGGCTGAAGTTACTAGTTTAAGCAAAGAAGAACAAAAACTACAGCTAGAACTAGATCGAACCAACGAAAAATTACGCAATACCGCAGCAGTATCACAAGAGGATTTACTCTCACGAATTACTAACAATGATAAAAATATTGCTGAAATAGACACTCAATTATCTAAAGTAATTTTAGAAAATCAAAAACGTATCTACGAATTAAATAGCCAAATTAGCGAGATAAATAGCAAGCAAATTCAAACTCTAGAAACTTTAAAATATCAAAAAATTACCGCACCAATTGCCGGGTCAATTTTTGAACTTAAAGCTAAATCTCCTGGTTTTGTTGCGAATTCTAGCGAACCAATCTTAAAAATTGTTCCTAAAGATAACTTAATTGCCAAAGTTTATATTACCAACCGAGATATTGGTTTTGTTCGCGATGGACAAAAGGTAGATGTGAGAATTGATTCCTTCCCCTTCCAGGAATATGGGGGTGTCAAAGGTGAATTAATAGAAATCGGTTCCGATGCCTTACCTCCAGACCAAGTATATCCTTACTGGCGTTTTCCAGCAAAAGTTAGTTTAGATGGACAAGCTTTATTAATTCACAATCGTCAAGTTCCATTGCAGTCAGGAATGTCAATTAACGCTAATATTAAATTACGAAAAAGAACGGTGATAAGTATTTTTACAGATTCTATTATCAAAAAAGCAGAAAGCTTGAAATTTGTACGCTGAGGTCATATTTTTGTTTCAATAACCGCCAAATTCGTTGAAAATACCTTGATTTCAGAAAAGTAATCAAAGTAATGGCTTTTATCGATCGCCACGCAAATCATCGAGCAGCGATCGCACATATTCAACCCAATCGGAAAACTCTGGAGATAATGCATATACCCAAACGATTCCGTGTAACTTCCGCACTTGTTGGTATATCTCCGTAGGCTTAGTATCATTTGATTCTGTTTTTAATATGCCAAACAGCATTCCTAACACTTCAAATGTTGGTATTTGTCTCAGATAAAAAATGCACAAACATACCTGTTCTGGAATCGATAATATTTCTTTACGTCCACCCCCATGACGATATATTCTAATTTTGTTCGTTTATCTTCATGAGCTTTTTTCGCAGCATCCACAAGGTTAATAAACTGTTCGTAACTAATGCCTAGAAGCCGCTTGGCACGTAAGAGATATTTTTGTATATAGTCGAAGGTACTAATAATTTAATTAACTGGTGGTAGAAGACTAATTTTTCTTTCTACCATTTTTTGTACCCAAATGATATTTCGGACGTGTCTAAAGTATAATTTCGCGTTTTTTTTTGATGAATCAGTAAGAATAATCGTTGAAATCTCAATATTAGAAGCTGGGGAAAATAATTTGGAGATGTTACGGTGGAACATACCAATACAATTGTCTGTGCTAGAAATCAATTACCGCTTCAGGAATGTTTTTAAGGGATTAAAAATGAACCGTCAACAATTTTTGCAATGGCTAGGTGAAGAAGCAATTCGCTTTTATGACAAGAATTTGACCGAGAAAATATTGCCTGCTGAATCAATAGAAGCTGATTCCACAAAGGTACGAAAGGACAAACTTAACTTGTCTTCATCAAGCGATTCCCAGAAGGTTGCTTGAGCAAAACTGGTTAACATTTTTATGCGTTCTTTATCGGGAAGGAGTGCAGGTTTTTGAAGTCGGTTCTCCTCAGCAACAATCTGAGTTCGCAAGTCATTGATTGCAGCCAGAATTGCAGGGTTTTTGGATTGCAAAGACTCTAAACCTGTTAATTCTCTCTGTAGACTTAGTAAATATTCTGAGTTAATTTTTTCTACTGCATTATTTTCAACTTCAGAAAGAATCTGTTGCGCTTGTTTTATTAAAAGTTTAATAAGCTGGTCTGTGATTTTTGTTGACCTAGCGGTTACTTTATTCGAGCAAAAATGATTGCCTTGGGAATGTTTCGTGCATCGAACATACTCAGTAACGCCGCTTTTAAAACGTGAGATAGTTCTATACATCCCTCCGTCACATTGGGCACATCTCAATAGCCCTTTTAAAGGATAATTCTTGTTTTGTTTTTCTGATAACTTTCTTGTGGATTTTACAATATTTTTTATTTTAGAAATTTCTTCAGCAGAAGCCAATGCTTTATGAGTATTAAAATGAATCAACGGTGGTCTGGGATTTTTAGGATTGCGACGATGCTCGACCTCGGAAAAATACCGAGTGTGCCCTTGGATTGCAGGGTTGTCAATCCAATGCCTTAGCCCGGAGAGTGAAAATTTTATGTCATGTTCTTCAAACAGCCATCTTGAAACCGTTCCGTAACTATACCCCTGGAGAAGTCTGTCGATGATTCCCCTGGCTATCGGAAAAATACCTTCATCAATTACTAATTTATGGTTGATATTTTTGTACCCGAAAAGTTTTTGTGCAACTTTCTTTTGTTCCCTGAAATAATTCAGCCCGTGATTTGTTCGCTGACTGAGCATCCGGCTTTCAAACTCAGCCATACCGCTTAATGTGTGCAGACTAAACCATCCGTGCAAAGAATTGGCATCAATAGGTGCATCCAAAATCCGAAGCTTGACATTATTTTCTTCTAGCAGTTTGTAAGTTTGACCCAAGGTTATAGTATTTCTGCCTAGTCTGTCTATTCGTGTTACGATTAGTTCTCTAATTTTTCCTTGTTTAGCAAGTCTTAAAATCTCATTAAATTTTTCACGATTATCGTCACGCCCGGACTCAATGTCAGTCAAAATAATTTCAGCACCCGCATCCCTGAGCCGTTGCTGTTGTTGTTCTAAAGCTGAGTATTCTTCAGCCTGTTCGCTGGTTGAAACCCTGGAATATCCATAGATTGTCATAACAAAGATTCCCTGAGATATACCAGGGTAATTATACCATGTCATGACTCGCAGTCAACGTCCGGTGACGGCACAATGAACGAACTTATTCAAGGTCCCGCAGCTAAGTTAGTTCTCATCCACTGCTACCGTTCTATGAACTACATTTGTCGTTCTTTAGAAGAAACATATGGGTTGCCTTGGATGGAATTCAATTTCTTTGGACCTCACAAAATTGCTGCTTCGTTGCGCGAAATTGCTGCTAAGTTCGACAAGAAAATCCAAGATAATGCTGAAAAGGTTATTGCTAAATACCAAGCAACAATGGATGCGGTTCTGAAGAAATACCGTCCTCGTTTGGAAGGCAACACCGTAATGCTTTATGTTGGTGGTTTACGTCCCCGTCACGTTGTACCTGCATTTGAAGACTTGGGTATCAAGGTTATTGGTACAGGTTATGAGTTTGGTCATAACGACGATTACAAACGTACTGCTGACTACATTGACAATGCGACCATCATATATGATGATGTCACTGCCTATGAGTTCGAGAAGTTTGTAGAAGCCAAGAAACCTGACTTGATTGCTTCTGGGATTAAGGAAAAGTACGTCTTCCAAAAGATGGATTATAAATATAATGTGGTAATATTGATTCTATCCACGAAATATCTCTAAAAACCTTTATGCGTATAGGTTATGCCCGTGTGTCTACTCGACATCAAGCAGATACAGAAGCTCTCGATCAACAAATAAATCGGCTTGAAAAAGCTGGGGCTGAGAAAATCCTATACGATATCGAGTCTGGAAGAAAAGATACTCGGAAGAATTTTAACCAATTAATAAACCTTGCCAAAAATGGAGTAGCAACCGAAATAATTGTTACGCGGTTAGATCGACTTGGAAGAAATGTTATTAGTATCCACAGGACAATAGACGCACTTCAGAAAGTAGGAGTAAAGCTGACAATTCTAGATTCCCCGTTAGGGAATACAAACTCTGCTTTTGGGTGGCTAACTATTAATAATATTGCAGGGTTAGCAGAATTTGAAAGTCGATTACTGTCTGAAAGAGTTTCCTTTGGAACCGAGTATTTTCGTTCCAATCTCAAATACTTTGGTAAGCCACCATTGGATATACTAAAGATGAAAATTCAAAATGTATTCCACACCCTTCCAATTGGGCGATCGCAAAAGAAATAATTCATAGGCTTTACGAAAATTCCTTCACATCTCTTTCCCGGTGGTTAGTGGAGCAATATAGTATTAAAATGTACCCTACTAGTATTCTCAAGTGGTTGCATAATCCTGCACTTCGAGGACATACATTTTACAAATTAAAGACAGGAGAAACAGAAAAGCATTATGGGACACATGAAGCTTTAATTACTGAGCAGCAATACGAAGAATTATCAAAACTTACATCATTTTTACATAAAAAAGACCCTGCCAAATTTAAAACACATTTTTTGGCTGGGTTATTCCGTTGTGGGATATGTGGTGCTGGTATGTCCAAAACAGGTGCGGACTCAAAAGAAAGTAATAATTCTTTAAGATTCCAGTGCATAAAATACAAAAAATTCGGAAAATCTGTTTGTGACAATAGTAAGCAAATTTCGGCATCAATTGTAAAAAGAATAACTATCGGAGAGTTAGTTAAATTTGCTGAAAGCATCTTGGATGCAGTTAATACCTCGACGATAGCGAACCAAACAGAGACTTCTGAAGAATTACTTTCCTTAAAACATCAGCTAGCAACATTACAAACTCTTCCAAAAAATGATTTGATTAATTCTACAATTGCAGAAACAGAGTATCAAATAAAAATTCACGAACAACAAAAGAACCTTCGTGAATATAAAACTGAAGAAGATATTTATATACTTGAGGCTTTAAATCAAGCGGACTTTTTTGAAGAATTATCCGACTCAGAACTAAGAGCAATTTGCTTAAGGTTTATCGAATCAGTGAAATACAATGGGGGTAAAGAATTAGTTTTTGTATTCCATTCCAGACTTCTCTTACCGTAAGCAATTGCTTTTTTGCGAATTGACCACCAAACATTTTTATCATTATCGTTGTCCATAAAATTTATATTATTTGGTTTGTGAGAATTTTCTGTTAGCGGCGATCATAATTTGGATTTATCAAGAATGCGATACTCCTATCAGAGTCACTGTATGTGAACGCATTTTTCGTGGCTATTTGCTATGCCGATCGACAGAGGTAACTACTGAGTAACTTGACTTACTAATTCTAATTTTTCCCAATCTTCAACAATAATTTTTCCACCTCTTCGGTAAATAACTATTCCCTTTAGTTTTTGGAACAAACGCACACATTCTTCATAGCTAATACCAATACTGCGAGCAATTTGATAGTAAGGGAGTTTAATATTTAAACAATCTCCTTCTTTGACTAAATAAGTGCCATCGCGATCGCGATAATATTGAATAAGTCTGACTAAACGCACCATTGCTCGTTCGGAAATTAGTCCATGTACTGTATTGTGGAGTTGTTGGAGTCTTTGGTTAAATACTTCTAGTATTCTCAAACTAATTTCTGGGGAATGAGAAATTGCTTTTAATAAAGCTTCACGATCGATAGTTAAGACTTGCGAATCGACTTGACACTTTACCATTGCGGGGGAAATGCTATTACCAAAAATAGCAGGTGCGGCAAAAATTTCTCCTGCTGGAATCAGACGTACTACTGTTTCTTTGCCATTGGCAGCAATTTTTTTAATTTCCAATCTTCCCATAATTAAAGCATGAAGTTGTTGAGGGATGCGATCGCCTTCCTGCATCACTATTTCATCTTGTTGATATTCTCGAATACAACTATAGGGAATTAGAGTTTCTAATTGTGTTATGGCTAAATCTTGAAAGATAGAGATTTGTTTTAATTGAGCGATTGACGAGTAACCTTTAACGAGCATTAATTACACCTCTGAGCAAACTAAAATTTAGTTTTTATAATTATCTTTTTTTTAATTTTCCATTGACTTAAAAGCTGAGAAAAGTCAAAGCTTATCGAATAAACATATTAGCCAATATTAGTAATTTAATTATTTTAATTAGCAATCATTTGAGAATTCGAGTAATTTTCGCAAAAAGCTACTTCCTTCTGCCAAATTTTACCTCTAAGGAATGTGGATTAAATAAAGTGCAATTTTTCTTGTGGAGCAGGCATCCTGCCTGCACTTAGAATATTACAACGAGCAAGATGCCCGTACCACAAATACATGTAAGTTATTAAATTCTCATTCCTAAACATGAGCTACCTCAGAGACGAGACGGAAAATTAATGCCAAAGTAAGAGTATCGAGTTTGGGAACTGACCCATGACAGCTACTCTGAATTTTGCCACTGCACCAGGTCATCAAGTATTAGCAGCAGCAGGAAAAAAGATATTACGTCCGGGGGGAAAAGCCGCAACAGAACAACTCTTTGCTTGGGCTAATTTCCAACCAGGGGAGACAGTATTAGAGTTAGCAGCTAGCTTTGGGGAAAGTGCGATCGCAATAGCTCAAAAATTTAATGTCCGTGTCGTTGGAGTCGAGAAAAACCCCGATAGCGTCGCTAAAGCTAGAAAAAGCATCAAAGCTGCGGGATTAGAACATCAAGTAACAATTATTGAGGGGGATATTTTTGAGTTAGAAAAAATTACAGACAAGTTCGATTATGTTTTAGCTGAAGCTATCCTCACCATGCAATCAAATACAGGGAAAGCAAAGATATTATCAGCAATTAAAGACTGTTTGCAACCGGGAGGTAAGTTTCTTTCCCAGGAAATGCTAGTTCGTAGTCACGAGTCAGAAGTGCGTAAAAGTCTATCTCAAACTATTCGGGTTAATGCGAATCCGCTAACACTTGAAGAATGGGTTATAGCTTGTAGAGAATCTGGTTTAACTTTACGACAGCAGCAAACGGGGGCAATGGGATTACTCAATTTAGGTCAGATAATCAAGGATGAAGGGCTATTAGCAACAGTCAAAATTGCCTGGAATATTGCAACTAAACCCAGTTTACGTCAGAGACTTTTCCAAATGCGTCGTAATTTTCAAAAGTATCGTGATGATATTGGCTACATTGTTTTTTTGGCAGAGATTGTCTAGTTATTCGTCATTAATAAATTCAAAAAAAATAGGAGTTGAGAAATTATGAATACTGCGATCGCAACATCCAATACTTCTTTTACAGCTAATTTACAGGATTTAATTGAATATCCTAAAAGTGGTATTCTCAGTAAAGTTTTACTGAAAGATAAGAACAGTCAATACACCTTATTTTGTTTAGCAGCAAGTACGGAAATTGACGAACATACCTCCACTCGTAACGCTGTAATCACAGTAATAGAAGGAACGGGAAACCTGAATTTAGAAGGTAAAGATATTGCCTTAGCACCAGGGGGATTTGTCTTTATGGCAGCAAATGCACCTCACGCTTTGCAAGCAAAAGAAAATCTCGCATTTGTCCTCGCTTTATCCGAACATCCTCCAGCAAAGAAAAAAATTAGTCAACAAACCATCGATATCGTCAAATCTACTGCCCCTATCCTCAAACAGCAGGGTCAAAAAATTACCACTCGGATGTATGAGATTATGTTTCACAAATATCCAAAAGTGAAAGCTCAGTTCGATATGTCTGCACAAGCTAATGGTACTCAACCAGCTAAACTTGCTACCGCAGTTTACAGTTATGCAACCCATATCGACGATTTAGAAGCGTTAAAAGCGATGATAGATAATATTGCTCATCGTCATGTAAAAACCCACGTTTCACCAGAACAGTATCCGATTGTGGGGGAATGTTTGTTACAAGCAATTCAAGATGTATTAGGAGATACTGCAACCAAAGAAGTCATGACAGCTTGGACAGAAGCTTATCAAGCACTAGCTGAGATTTTTATTAATCGGGAACAACAAATCTATCAAACTGCTGCGGCTATATCAAGTCCAGTAGCTCAACCATAATATCTTCTGTCTTTGCGTCTATCCTGCGGTTCGTCTCCCTTTGCTCGTCTATGCATCTCTACACGAGTTTTACTCAGGTGATATAAGCGGACATGATATTAGTTAAGAAATCTGACTTTTCCCATTATCTCCGCAAAGGGAGCGATCGCTTACTATACCCCTAGCCTTTAGACAAGAAATAACGGTTTAAATCTTTGCTACTGGTCATATAAATTGGAATAATGGCGCTGAGAACGACCATAATCAAACTTCCAACGATGAGAATTGTGGAAAGCTTTGAACTCAGCGTCAAAACCATTGCGATTAGAATCACAACTAGTAAACTACAGATAGCCATCAGCAGCCATTTTGCCCATTTGCGACCTTGAAGAACAAAGTACATCACGATAATTGTCAGTAAAATGCGTCCAATCGCCCACTTATCCCGTGCGATCGCGACTAGGGTGGCATCTAGGATACAAAGCACCACAAACATAGCCAGTAATATATTTCGAGCTTTCAAGGCAGATTTATCGGTTTGAATCATGGGTTGTAAATGATGATTTAATGGAAAATCTACGTATTATTGACCTGACTATTCAGAAAGTTCTGAATACTATTCTTTATTAAGACACATATTCGCTCCCGGTTCTCAAGAATCTCCCATCTTTGGGTGTAATTTCGCTCGTCTCCTCCACCTATTCGTGCCAAGTTTTTAGATTTAATGATTCATAAATATTTCGCTATCGAATAATAATCAAGATATGGAAATATTTAGCAAATTTATTCATGATTATCCCAACTGCAAAATTCAGCATAACTACTTGTATTAAAATGGCTGATATCGCACTGAAAAGTTAAAGCCATTATCTTGTAGTGAACTACCACCATGGCTCATTCCAATCAATGGTATACCATAGTCGGCACGTAATACCAAACCATTAAAAGGTTGCCACTGTAACCCCAATCCTAAGCTAGCAAGGGTTTGCAAGTCTGTATTGCTACTGCGATTGTTCCAAACTGTACCAATGTCAAAAAATGGCAATAACTGTAAGGTTTCTACATTTGATACTAGGGGAATACGAACTTCCAAACCTCCAACTACCCCACTGTCAGCAACAAGTTGATTTTGACCATAACCCCGTACTGTGTCAACTCCCCCAATACTAATCTTTTCGAGCGAAAGTAGGGAATCAGGTGTAAGTTGAGTGTTAATTTTAGCAAGCATCAAGACACGGGGAGATAGTCGTTGTACCCATTGAAATTGTCCTACCCACGAGAAAAAACGCCCATCACTACCGCTATCGTTGACAGTTGCATCTATTGCACCTATACCAAAACTAAATTGCGATCGCGCTGCGAGAACAGTGTTAGTATTCCGTTGTAACCAATCTTGAGAAAGACGGATTACCGTAACTTTTGATTCCCCATCTTCGGGTCCTTCGGTAAAGGAGAAGGGGATATCATTAAGTATAAAGGTTTGACTGTGCCGTAAATCAAATGCTAACAAGAAAGCAAATTCGCTGTTTGGGGTATAAACAATTGGTTGACGGAGGTTAAAAGAAAGAGTTTCGGCTTCACTGCGGATATTCAAGCTACGAAATTCGCTTTCAATAATGCGGCTACCACTTTTGCTGTAGCGAACCCCAATAGTTCCATCTAAAGCGTTAAAGGGAATAGAATAATTAATATTGTAAATGTCTAAACCTTCAGTAATGCCATATTCGGTACTAAATTCATCTCCAAACCCTAATAAATTATCGTGGGAAACAAAAACACTCCCTTGTTCTGAACCTACGCTAGCTGATTGGTTATTTGCAAAGATAACCCCAGCGTGGAATGCTGGGGATTCGGTAATTTTCACTTGTAAAATATTACTTCCGGAGATACTACCTGCCATTAACTCAGCATTGACTCGTTCAATTACAGGGTCAAGTTGTAATAATTGCAGTGCTTCTTCAAGGCTATTTTTTATTCAATGGTTGAACTGCAAAGCGCTTAATCCGGGAACGCACGTATGCAGGTTGTAATCTT
>JAAUPE010000049.1 GCA_012034595.1 Calothrix sp. CSU_2_0
GACAGCGAATGTATCCAAATCAAAATCCAAGCCTTGTACTGAGCGACAGCGAATGTATCCAAAATCCAAAATCCAAAGCTTGTACTGAGCGACAGCGAATGTATCCAAAAATCCAAAATCCAAAATCTAAAATCCAAAATTCCAAAATCCAAAATCCAAAATCTAAAATCCAAAATCCAAAATCATAAAATCTAAAATCCAAAATGGTATAGTCTTTGTTTTCTATTCAAAATATAGAGCGATCGCAATTGCGATCGCTCTGTTATCTTCCCATATTTTATTATTTTATTAATTATTAGATACACCTAAATTCATCCTTCGATACCTCCAAATTATCATTCAATTTTTAGTTGAATGTCAAATCCTCAAATAGAAGGCTCTGCACCCAATTTATGCATGGTTTTTAACATTTGCTGTGCTTGTGCTTCATCTCCCATTTTTTTATAGATTTGGTATGCTTGACGGTAGTGATAAATAGCATCTCGATGTTGATTCAACTTTTGAAATACTGCTCCCATTGCAAGTTCAACCCTTGCTTCTTCTACGGGCATTTTTAATTCTTGGGTAAGAATTAAAGCTGTATGCAAAAATCCTAAAGCTTTTGTATATAATCTTTCATGGTAGTAAATAGTGCCAATGTTAAAAAATAATTGTTGCTGGCTTTGTTTTGCACCAATTTCCTGCAAAATTATGAGAGACTGCTGATAATAATTCAAAGCTTTGCTGTTTTTACCTATATTCTGATAAGCGATCGCAATTCTCGATAATGCCGCAGCTTCTCCAAAGCGATTACCAATTTCTCTACTGATGTGTAGGGATTCGGTGTTATATGCAATCGCTTGTTCGGTTTGGTTTGTCTGAGTGCATACATCGCTCAATCCTTGAAGAATTGCGCTTCTAACCCGCTTTTCCCCAAGTGTGTTGGAAATTTCTAATGCTTTTGTGAGGTAGTCTTTTGCTCTGGCATATTGGTTGATACCTTTGTATGCTTGTCCAAGACTGTGAAGACTCACCATGACTAAATCTTGGTTATTATTTTCCCGTGCGATCGCAAGTGCTTGAGCGCAAAAATCGATTGCCATCTCCCAACCACGCAATTGCAGGTAAATACTTCCTAAGTTAACTAATGAGTCTGCTGCTGCTTTCACATCCCCCAATTCGCGAGCCATTGTCAAAGCTCTGTTCTCGTAGTCTAAGGCTTTTTGGAAGTCTCCTAAAAACTGGTAAACATTTCCTAAGGAACCTAAAGCGCTTTTTTGCCAGTTACGTTCGTTCATTTCGCAAGCAAGGGCAAATTGTATTTGAAAGCACTCTATCGCTTTTTGATACTGCCCTAAGTTTTGGTAGTTTGTCCCTTCTCCCCAAAATCCAGCTATCTGTAAAACGCGGTTTCCCGTGTCACGGGTGATTTTTATCAGTCGCGAAAAATAATCTAAGGATTCATTAAATTTACTTAATTGACGGTAACAATTTGCAATATTATAAAGTGCAATTTCTTGAGTATTTTTATCGTCTTTTTTTTCTGAAAGCTTTAAAAGTTCTTTGTAATAATCTAGAGCTTGGGAAAAATCAAACGCACTCTCACAAGCAATTCCTAATTCACCTAAATAAGTCATTTGCTCCCTCACATGTTGAGTTTGACGGCTATTTGATAGCTGTTTGAGCAGTTTTGCGATATTTTGTCGAGATTCCTTAGTCATTAGCGGATTTGATTGATGTCGAAGAACTATGGACAAAAGATACTAATCGTTCTAGGGCTTAAATATATAACTATATTGTTACGCAACTAATGAGCGATGGAACGATAGAGTAATAGTTTACATTATGTTTGTGCTGATGAAAGCTTACTGTACAAGCTTTTTAATGTGGATTTTCAATGCGATCGCAAGAGACTAATTTGAGAATTAAGAAGATTCTCAGCTTGCTGGGTACATCTTGGTATAATTTCGCGATATTTTGGTGATGATAAGCAAGCAGAAAACTAATATTTTTTGAGAGATAAAAAACTATTCTCAAATATTATCTCAAATATAAGGTTATTACTCTCTATGAGATGCGATCGTTCTTTGTAACAAATCAATATTTATGATGTAAGTTTCATCCACTTTGCTAGCTTATTCATTAATGATAATTTGTCTTTTCTTAATTTAGCTGAGGGATGTTCCCCCTTTATTTAGTAATTGATGTAACTTCTCTTTGATGCTGCACTCCATGAAAAGGTACAAATGCAAAATGCAAAGTAGATACCGCAGGTTCGTGGCTTTTTCTCGAATCGCGTCTATTGCATCTAGTATGTGGGATTTGAGTTTTATGGCTGAAAAAATAATTCCTAAAAAGATAAAATTATCTTGGGTAATTTATTTTGGTTAATTTATTTTGAGTAATTTATTTTGAGTAATTTATTTTGAGTAATATATCTTGGGTAATTTATCTTGAGTAATTTATATTGGGTAGATGCAATTAATTTGTTATTCGATAACACCTTGAATAAAGCAGTTGCAAAAACTTTTGAATCAGTAATGTAGAAAAAAATTGCTATATTTTTATTTGCAGTTATAGCAATTCTTTATTAACCCTGAAAAAGTATATAAAAATCCTAGATAATAAGCCCTGTGATACCAATTTGAAAAATAATTGCGACAGATGGTGTCGCGAAAAGCTTATGCAGTAGATATTTCACAATCTAAAATCCAAAATCCAAAATCCAAAATGGTATGAGTAGCCTACATCAACGTGAAAACTAAATCAATTGTGGAGTGAAAAATCATACTCCGAAACCCCGAATCAAGCTACACCCTTACAATATATTTGAGATGTACAAATATATTTATCTTTTTCACAAACGATTTAGGACTGCTATAGTTATTAGCTTTAACTACATTACAAGTAAGCTTTGCTAGCAATGTATTTTAGTATACGACATACTTTTGTATCTAATATAAATTTTTGAATGTAATAATTACTGTATTTCTGTAAAGACTTAGTAAAGCAGTTGGAGCGAATTATACGGGGAATATCCCATTTATTAAATTTATTGTCACGCTGTAGATTGCTTACCCTCTGGAGTATGAAGCGTCGCTTAGTAAAGCATCTTGGAGATTATTCGCTTCACTTTGTTATGCTGAGAATGACAATTGATTGTGTATTTACAAAAGTGGAATACTTCCATTGTGCTAACTCCTGTATTCTAATGATAATTTTCCATTTATATGTATAGTGATGAACTTGTATTGCAATATCTATTCAGCGAAAATCTAGCTAAATTAGAAGTGAGTTAGACAGGGTGTAGAGAAAATAATCAATTGGAAATAAGCAATTTGGAATAGGCAATCCGAAATAGATATTACAGAAATATCTAAAGCCATTATCCATATTTTTTTAAATTAAATATATAGAGTTTGACAGAGTTAGAAAACTTTCGCCAACACTAACATGGTTGAAAAGAATGAATATGCACGCTTATCTGCATGATTTGATTTACATGGCTTGAAGTGTCGCTTATACCTAATTTCAATTGAGAGAGTTTTTCATGTACCAATCAAACCCGGAAGATAATTCCAGAGAACAAGCTTTGTTTGCCAGTAACCTCAAACATGGGGTTTGGTTGTTAGGTATTGGAGCTTGGGTATTTGCAATTTTGGATAGAATTGTTGCGGTATTTGCTGATAACTATTTGTCTAATTTAGAAACAATTCAATTACTAGCCACTTGTTTTTTCTTCTTGAGTTGGTTTTTTCTCAAACCAGAGAAAATCGATGACAAATCTATTATTAATAGTCAGCAACTAGCTAGATACAGCCAAGACAAAGTTACTAATTTACGAAAACGTCACATCATTAGCCAAGAATATATTTTGCCTTACTCCCATCTTTGCCAAATATATCATTTACTAAATTTAAAACATTTAGAAACAATCCATAAATTTAGTCTTAATAACCTGAGAATAGTTAATATAACTCATTCTCAGGCAACAAGCCAAGGTGGTATAATCAAATTTCAAACAGCTTTAGATTCACCAATCAACGCTTTAAGAATTTGGCGACAGGAACAGGTAGAAGTTGATCTAACTCTCCACAATCCTTATACTGTCGAACTTAGTGTTCCAGTTTACAACGACAAACGGGTTAATGTTGTATTCAACGTTTTGCCCATCACAAATAACGAACATTACTTCTTCATCGACATTTACAGTAATCTCCAATGGTTTAAACCACTTTTACAAATACTCTTTCATTGTGCTGCTTGCTTAACACTATTTGAAGATTTATCTTACCTACGTGCGATCGCAGAACGGAATGTGGAAAAATTATTCTGTGCTAGTAAGCTCTCGAACCACTCCTCCATGTACCTCTACAATCGCTTTGTCGAACTCTACGGTTCGCAAGCACAAGTACCCCTTCTACCATAAGACATCTCCAAAATAGTAATATTTTATGGTAAAAGAATATTGCATGATGTTTTGGGTGCAAATTTTCCCATCAGTAACGTGGAAATCAAATACGATCGCTTTTAACCGATCGCGAACGCTTGTGAATTTTTGAAGCAGAATTGCTGAATATCAGCACACCGTCTTCAATAGCCTCACGACGAACCATCTTCTTGTCACGCTTGTAGCTCTGTGCGCCAATCCAGGGTTCGCGATCGCCCTGCTTTGGCAACAAGTGCATGACGCGCTGTATGTAGCCAGAGGAGAAATTCTCAACCAATGGACGCGCAGTCATATTCTGTTCTTCATCCCGCAGACGCGGCGTACACTGAGGAGAACCAGTCTTATCCATGTGATTAATAATGCGGCAAATATATTCAGCTATCAGGTCGGCACGTAGAGTCCAGGAGGCGTTAATGTAGCCAAAGACCGAAACAAGGTTAGGTACATTGGAATACATCATGCCCTTGTAGACATAGGTATTCGAGAAGTCTACTGGCTGACCGTCAACGTCGAATTTTACATCCCCAAGCACAACCAGATTCAGTCCCGTTGCCGTGACAATGATATCGGCTTCCAGTTCCTGACTCGATTTTAGGAGGATGCCCCTTTCAGTGAAAGTCTCTATATCATCGGTGACAACTGATGCCTTACCTGACTTGATCGCCTGAAACAGGTCGCTGTTTGCCACTAGGCAGAGACGCTGGTCCCAAGGATTGTAGTGCGGTGTAAAATGTGTCTCGACATCATAGTCAGCACCAAGTTCTTGACGCACCATGTCGATCAGCTTCTGCTTGGTCATCTCCGGTTTAGCACGCATAGTCCGATAAGATAGCTGTTGGAGCGCGATGTACTTCAAACGCATGATGAGATAGGTCAGTTTTGCGGGTAGAAACTTCCTCAGCAAGTTGGCAGTGGCATCCTCGTCGGAACGGGAAAAAAGATAACTTGGTGAACGTTGCAGCATTACTACATGTTCTGCATCTTTAGACATTTCTGGTACTAAGGTGATAGCGGTTGCTCCGGAGCCGATGACGACCACCTTTTTACCGCGATAATCGAGAGCCTTGTCCCATTTTTGCGGATGAATTATCTTGCCCTCGAAGCGATCGCGACCTTTAAATTCGGGGGTATAGCCACCCTTGTAGCTGTAGTAGCCAGAACACATCAGAAGGAAATTGCAACTGAAGCTGACTGTCTCACCTGTATCTTTGCGTTCAGTTTCAATCATCCAGGTGGCAGAAGTACTTGACCAAGTAGCTTTCTTGACCAAGTAACCATAGCGGATATGTTGGTCGATACCGTACTCTGTGGCAGTCTCCTTAACATATTTGAGAATTGATGGTCCGTCGGCGATAACTTTCGCTTCTTGCCAGGGCTTGAAGTTATAGCCGAGTGTATACATATCGCTATCGGAGCGAATACCGGGATAGCGGAAGAGGTCCCAGGTTCCACCCATAGAGTCTCGTCCTTCCAGAATCATGTAGCTTTTTCCTGGGCACTTGCTCTGTAGCTGGTAAGCCGTGCCGATTCCGGAAAGTCCTGCTCCGACAATCACAACGTCGAAATGTTCTATGGACATGGTTTTATCCTTTTGCCTGCATCTTGGGCAATGAACAGATTCACATCCCTGCAAACTATTCTTGTAATTTACAATGAGTAAATGTAACGCACATTCCCCACCCCAACTGTTATATCTGAACAGTTGGGCGATCGCAGAACGGAATGTGGAAAAATTATTCTATTCAGGTAAGTTCTCGAACCACAAAAATATGTATCTTTCATAATCGCTTTGTCGAACTCTATGGTTCGCAAATCGAAGTTCCTCTTGTTTGAATAAAATGCAATACCAATCAGGGTAAATAAAATAAAAAATAAAATAAGGGCAAACAACCGTTTGCCCCTACTGGTAAAATCAATTAAAATACCAAATAATCAAATTCGGTTAATATCTAATGATGATGGTGATGGTGATGATGGGCTGTTTGAGGGTTAACATTCACCGCATCCGCAGATAATAACTCAGCAATCTGAGTATCAGCCCAATTCGCTGCCGTAGCTAAGAAATCTGCATTATCATTTACACAAGCCATCTGCACGTAATTAACATGAGGATGCTTTTTCTCCAATCCATGAATAATGTGGTGGACATCCAGTAGTGTTTCGTGATTTTCGGTAGCAAAACCGATAGGCATAAACATTATCGCTTTTGCACCAAGCTGAATCAAATTTTTTGCTGCTTGTTCGGCGTTTGGTTGTGTCCATTCAATTAATGGGGTATCGTGGTTTAACCAACCAACGGAAATTAAGGGGTAACGGTTGATTAATTTATCCCGCACCAAGTCATATAATGCTTGACTTTCGACAATTCCGGAAGTGAAACCTTTGGCTTTGTGGGGACAACCGTGGTTCATCAAGATAATACCAATTTCCGAGGGTAAATAAGCCCCATTTAAATCGGTATGAATTTTATCTTCAACTATACGCGCCATCAAATCAATATATTCAGGTTCATTATAGAAAGAAGGAATATAGCGTAATCCTTTTAACCAATGTTCCCCACCATCTGCAAGTTCTGTTAAGGCATTATTAACCTGTTCGATCGCAATTCCACTGGTAAAAATCGAATCAACCACCAGCAATGGGTAGATCAAAATTTTATCAAATCCCTGACCCTTAATTTCCGCTAAAACTTGATGGGGCAGAAAAGGAGCGCAGAAATTAAATGCTTTAAAGACTTGGATACCTTCACCCCATTTGGTTTGTAATTGCTTTTCGATACCTTCACGCTGCTTTTCAAAAATGGCATTATGGGGTGAAATAAAGTCATGATGGGTATGTCCCCATTCATGTCGATCAAAAAGTGCCAGAAGCTTTGCTAAAGGTGGATAAATCCAAGTTGGAACGGGAGCAAATTTGGCTGTTAGCAGATTTAAAGCTTGTTCGTTATAGTTTGCAAAATCTTCATAACTTTCAACTTCTCCATAACCCATCAACAATACAGCTACCCTTTGCTTGTTTGTTTCCTGGTGTGATAGATGTTCATCTGCGTGCTGTAACTTTTCTGGTGTAGCAACCACAATTGTTTCCTCGAATGCAACCTAGAGTTCAGAAATTGTTTTTGTGGGTTTTTCCCCTCTAAGTTATTATCCTACCCAGGGGGATAAGATGGCTAGTTAATCAATAACAATATTTCTAAAGATATATCCAGAATAAATCGGCTGTAACCCTTAAGATATATAGATTGTGTCGGATTTGATAGATTGAAATGTAACGTTAAGTTATAAATATATTTGTGTGGAAATTGGGCATAAGGTCAGAAACGGGTCAATAAAAAGGGTTATTTTAATTTTTGGTATAGGAACAACCCCAAAATACTGATGACTATTATTATTTGTCCTGGTATTCACGAACAAGCTTTAACTGATAGGTTTGTTTCACAATTATTTGGGGATAGTTCTAATAATATTAATTACCCAAATATACTTATTCCTCCAAGTGAGGGAATTTTACCTATATCGGGTTTACATCTCTTACATTTTTTAAACCAAAATATTGGCGATAAGCAAACAACACCAATTACATTTATTAGCTTTAGTGCTGGTGTGGTTGGAGCATTTATTGCAGCAAATTTGTGGGAATTACAAGGAGGGAAAATTAGAACATTTATTGCTATGGATGGATGGGGAGTTCCCTTATTTGCTAACTTTCCCATTTATCGTTTCAGCCATGATTATTTTACTCACTGGACTTCCTTATTACTTGGTGGAGGAAAAGCTAATTTTTATGCAGAACCTAGCGTCAATCACTTAGAAATGTGGAGCAATCCTCAAGCTGTGAAAGGAATATACATTGGATTGTCAACCGTAAATTTACCAGAACAAATAACCGGAAAAGCCAGCGATTTTTTACACCTAATCTTAAATAATAAAGAAGAAAAATAGTCCGGATAATAACGTTAAAAAATGGGAGTGAGAAATAGAGACAAGGAATTAGGGATAATAATGTTTCCAACCGAACCTGCTGCTGTGAATAATGGGTTTATTGCCCTGATAAAAAATCGTAACTTTATGTTGCTGTGGATTGGGCAGGTTGTGTCTCAACTCGCAGATAAGGTGTTATTAGTACTTTTGATTGGTTTGTTGGAGACTTATAAACCAATTCCCGGTTTAAATAACTCGATGTACTCGACTTTAATGATTGCGTTTACCATACCCGCGATTTTATTTGGCTCTGCGGGAGGTATTTTTGTCGATCGCTTCCCCAAAAAACCGATTATGATTGGTTCGGATATCGTTAGGGGAATGCTCACACTTCTGATTCCCTTCTTACCGAGAGAATTTTTAATCTTACTAATTATTTCCTTTGCCATATCTACCGTAACGCAGTTTTTTGCACCAGCAGAACAAGCAGCAATACCGCTTTTGGTGCGACATGAATGTTTGATGGCAGCGAATGCATTATTTAGCAGTACGATGATGGGAGCCGTGATTATTGGCTTTGCGATCGGGGAACCAATCCTCAGTTGGGCAAAAAATCTCAACCCAGATTGGGGGCAAGAAATTACCGTCGCTGGCTTATATTTAGTATCTGCGGCAATCATGCAACCAATTAAATTTACAGAACCAAAACACATATTTAAATCCCATAGCCAAATTAAACCTTGGGCAGAATTTAAAGAAAGTTTACGCTATCTCAAAAAGAACCGTTTAGTATTGAATGCGATGTTTCAATTGATGGTTTTATATTGCGTTTTTGCCGCATTAATGGTGTTAACAACAGGATTAACTGATAAATTTGGCTTGGAGAAAAAACAGTTTGGCTTTTTCCTGGCTGCTGCGGGGATTGGGATGTTATTGGGGGCAGGAATTTTAGGACATTGGGGTGATAAATTCCACCACAAACCTTTACCCTTGATTGGCTTTTTGGTTATGGCATTTGTTTTAGCAGTATTTAACTTCAGTAATGAATTAGTAATTGGTTTAGGAATGAGTGCTTTATTAGGTGTTGGAGCTTCCTTAATCGGTGTACCAATGCAAACCCTGATTCAGCAGCAAACACCACCAGAAATGCGCGGTAAAGTCTTTGGATTTCAAAATCATGCTGTGAATATTGCCCTATCTGCACCTTTAGCAATTACAGGTTTATTAACTGATTATTTGGGATTGCAAACTGTCTTGATTGCGATGAGTATTGTAATTGCAGTGGTTGGGATTTGGACTTGGAAAAATACCCGTCGTGTGTTAGAAGATGCGATTTAGGGTGATATTAAAAATGGGATTAATTTTAGCTGAAACAGCAGAAGCCTCACACCGTAATCTTTGATTCGGTGTTGAGATGTAGCTTGCTACTTACAGAAGCCACTTTGTGTCTACCCGTAGGGTATGGGAGGCAAAATCGTAGCAAGAACCCGCAGGGTAACATTGTCTTTATTGCTTTTCTGCGTAGCAGACACAAATAAAGGGAATAGTTGAGATTTTGCCAATCTCACTATTAATTGTAGCGATTGTCTTGAGAGTCATGCGATCGCCTCTTCTAATTTATCCCAGATTAGGGATTTGCATTCGGGAGAAAGCGCGATCGCAACCTAAAACCACCTCAAAAAATATTTTGCTCCAAAGAATGCCTAAATTGGCACAATAAATAAAAGAAGTGCTTTTGGTTTTGTAAATAGTGAGTACAGAAAGTATTGAAATTGCGAAAACCCGATACCAGCAAGGTATAACTGCATTTGAAGGTGGACAATATCGGGAAGCGGTGGAATTTTTGGAGACAGCCAGTGCTATGCTACCTCGCAATACTCGCTTAGGTGGTGAGGTGCAAATTTGGCTAGCGACTGCTTATGAAGCTAACGGTAGGGTTGATGATGCGATCGATTTGTGCGAACAACTCAAACGTCATCCCCATGCTGAAACTAGTACCCAAGCAAGACGTTTACAGTATATCTGGAAAGCGCCCAAACTCAACCGTCCCAAGGAATGGATGACGGAAATTCCCGATTTTGGGTCAATTCCGGATAATGACAATAAAACTAAGTTTGTCGTCAATTCGAGTAAATCATCAGGAGAACAGAAAAAAATACCGGAACCGGAATCTGTCGATCTTAGCCAAGTCAATACTGAGGATAATCGTTTTATTTGGGTTGGTTTGGTTGTAGTCGCTTTAACTGTCTTGTATTTGGTTTGGTTAAGTTTTGAATAAATGTCAGGCAAATACATAAATACATACCAAAATTAGAAAATAATTATTTTGCGGTGAGTAGAGATGTTCCACAAGAACGTCTTTGCAAGGGTTTTAAGTTATGAACCCACAGCATCGCAAGAGATTGAGTCAATCAAAATTGCTTAGGTTTCACAGAGGTTCTAGTTGTGGGAGAAAAGTTAAAACGAGTTATTAAAGCGATCGCTCGACGTACAAGGGTTGTTTGGTTGCTGCTGCTAGCATCGTTACTTTTGTCGGGTTGCGTTAAATACGATGTTGGTGTTAACTTCGATCATGCAAATTCCGGGGAATTGGTACAGCATATCCGCTTAGGTGAAAAATTAACTAGTTTTAGCGGCGACTCAGTATATGAATGGTTAAATAGTATTGAACGTCGTGCCCGTGGTTTAGAAGGGAAAGCACGTCGAATTTCTCAAGAAGAATTAGTAGTATCAATTCCCTTCAGTAATGGTCAGGAATTACAAACTAAGTATAATGAATTTTTTAATCCCAACGTCAAGCAAAAAGCAAAATCCACAGAACTAGAGTCTGACTTACCCAAAATAGAATCGAATTTGCTGTTATTCCAAAACAACTTTTTGCTGTTGGTGCGAAACCAGTTGATTTACGATTTGGATTTGCGATCGCTTGCTCTCATTTCCAATAATGGTAATGTTTTGGCGAATGCGGGTTCGATTCTCGATTTAGAATTTAGTCTCAAAGCTCCCTGGGGTGCAAAGAATATTCTCAAGAATGAGCAAAATGTTGAAAATAAACTTTTGCCAGAACGTAGCGGGAAACAATTAACCTGGCATTTTAATCCTGGAGAACTTAACCACATCGAAGTTGTGTTTTGGCTACCTAGTCCGCTTGGTATTGGTACTTTGATAATTATTTTGGTGGTTTGGGGTGGATTGTATTTGCGATATACTTTTATGCCAAATCCCACGCTTCAATTTGCGAAATCTACGACTACGGAACAGACGAGTTAATGTTGATTCAGGAGTCAGGAGTCAGGAAACGGGAGTCAGGAGTTAGGAAACGGGAGTCACAAAGTTCCGCAATTGAGAATTCTCGCTTCTTGGAGTATAAAATCACTTTCAATCTTGAAAAATCTCTACAATAGTATTAAGTAGCGTAAACAACAGAAAATTAAAGATACTCAAATTACCAGGGAGTTAAGATGTTTGGATTTGGGAAAAAAATTAGCTTGCCGAAACCAGAGGACGCATTACCAGGACGCACTCAAGCAATGCCAGTACCCGCAAACCACTTTGTCAATGGCAACCCTCTCAAACCTCCTTTTCCCGAAGGTATGGAAATTGCCATGTTTGGTATGGGTTGTTTTTGGGGTGCAGAACGTAAGTTTTGGGAATTGAAGGGGGTTTTTAGTACCGCAGTTGGTTATGCTGCTGGTTATACTCCCAACCCCACATATAAAGAAGTCTGTTCGGGGATGACTGGTCACAATGAAGTTGTCTTGGTGGTGTTCGATCCAAAGGTGATTAGTTACGGGGATATTCTCAAAACATTTTGGGAAAGCCATAACCCCACCCAAGGGATGCGTCAAGGGAATGATGCTGGTACACAATATCGTTCGGGGATTTATACATATTCGGATGAGCAACATCATCTAGCAAAAGTTTCGCGAGATATGTATCAAGAAGCCCTAACTAAGTCGAGTTACGGTAAGATAACTACGGAAATTTTGGTTGCTCCGACATTTTATTATGCTGAAGAATATCACCAGCAGTATTTAGCGAAGAATCCTGGTGGTTACTGTGGTTTAGGTGGGACAAATGTTGCTTGTCCTGTGGGATTGATGCAGCAGTCGTGATTTAATTATTTCAAATTATTGTAGGGGTGGGGTTTCCCCACCCTTCGTAAGGGTATTGTGGTGAATCCATCATCTAAAAAGCATTAAATACGATCGCAAGTGCAGCTGCCCATAACATGAGACTAACAGGTGCGCCAATAAAAAGACCTGCGATCGCCCAACCGCGTTGATGTTGTTTGAAGTGTTCGATATTTCGCCAGCGTCTACTTTTCCAAGCCCATTCATTACCTTTTGCACCAAGTGCGATCGCCATCAAGAATCCAATTGAGGGGAAGAAACACAATAAACCAATCCAAACTTGATTTGTCCATACCCAACACCAAGGCATGAGAAAAGCACCCCAGTTCCACCCTAATATTTCATCGGGTACGGTTTCATGGATATTCTGAATCCCACATCCGGAATTATTAAATTCTTCTTTACGTAGAGATGACTTATTGACTTTGACTAACTGCAAAGAAGCGCCAGATTTGAGCGATTCTAATGCTGCAAATGCAGTCGCAAAGCGGTTTTCTGGTGCGGGTTCGGTTAATTTCTCTAACCAAGCGACAAAATGCGGACTTATATTTACCAAGTTAGTGAATTGAATTCGTAAGTCACGTTGTGGTAATTCCGCAGGAGGAATACCCGTCAATAAGTGAATCAAAGTTGCACCTAACGCATATAAATCTGATGCGGGAACTGCTCTACCTCCAAATTGTTCCATTGGTGCATAACCATAAGTCCCAACTACGGTAAAAGTTACGCCTTCTTTGACTGCTTTATCTTGAACCGCACCAAAATCAATTAAATGGACGCGATTATCTTCACCTAACATTAAATTGCTTGGTTTGACATCGCGATGCAGCACTAAAGGATTTAATTCATGTAGATAAACTAATATTTTTAAAACATCGATCGCAATTTTTCGTGCTTGCTTTTCGGTAAAACGTCGATTATTCGCTAGTTTTTCCTTAAGTGACTCTCCGGGGATATATTCTTCAACCAATGCAAACCATAAACTGCGATCGTCAATGCAAAAATAATCGATGTATTGGGGAATGCGAGGGTGTTCTAGCTGTTTGAGAATTTGCGCTTCCCGTTCAAATAGCTTCAAATCGTCCCACTGGACAGCACCGCCAAATGCCAGTAGTTTGATAACAACTCGCGAATCATCAATATCGGATGGTGCTTGTAAATCTTTTGCTAGCCAAGTTTGACGAATCCCGTTGTTACCAAGTAAGCGCTCTAATTGGTAGCGATTTGCAAATCTGTTCTATTTCCAGCATCTTACCCTTGCTGACGACTGAGATTGTACGCGGAGAATGACAATACTCTTATGTTAGCGAGGATATACGGAAGATGGGAGAAAAATTAAAAAAAATATAATGTTGCGATCGCAAATGATTGAAGAACTTCTGCTCTTGGCGAACTTGGGGGTTCAATCATATTCATAATTCAAATAGAAACCGGGTTTCTATGCAAAATCGTTGTTTTGGCGACCAGTTTCTTCCTAGAAACTGGGTTTTTGGCTTCACGTGCGTAAGTCCTATAAATTTTACTTAAAATATTTTTGCTTAACTTTCTCTATAATCCTCTTCATATTTAACTTCATCAAATGTATTTTACTTAAATCTTGAATATCTCCTTGATGTTGTTGTTTATAGTCAAAAAATCATTTAAATCATTTAAAATTACTTCCAATCTACTCGTAATATTTGGGATGCGATGATTCGCAAAAAATCTTCATTTAAATCCACATTTTCAAAAGATGAAACCACTTTTAGAATGCGTTTAATATCATATTCCTTGGCATATCCAGCAATTTTATAACAATTAAAAGCTGGGTCTAAATAATCAGAAAGACCATGATTTACACTCGAAAAAACTTTACAACCACAAGCTAATGCTTCCATCGGTTGCAAACCAAAACCTTCAGTCACCCCTTGCAAAGCCCAATACTCAGCCGAATCGTATAAATAAACTTTAGCGCGGTTAAATAAAGCGGGTAAATCATCAATAAATGAATCTATAACAAAGACATTACACCTTTGCTGCAACGCCGGAATTAATTCCCGCATTAAATATTGAGAAGATTTGCGAGTATGAACCAAAACATCAATATTGCGCTCGCACTTCAAATTCACAAATTGATTACTGATTTCATTGGGTAAATAATAGATTAAAGAATGTGGTGATAATTGTCCCCAATATCCCATTGTATTACGGCTAACTGTAATAATGGGAATACTGTTCGGTAACTTAAATCCATAACCAGCACTATGGGCATGATAAACAGTATTATATGCCTTGAGTTGTGGTGCTAACTTCGCCACATCAAAACCCCAACTCATCACAAAAATAATCTCATTTAAATCTAAATCCGGCTGTTTGAGAATATCATCTAAAAATAGCTTGCCATCTTCACGTTGACGGTAAGTGACAACCTCTGCATGACAAATCTGCCGGGCAATATTCAGAGTTTTTAATTCCGCAAACAAACCACCACAAGCAAACTTAGCATCGGTACCAGGAAGCAAAAAATAAAGCGATCGCATATGGGATTTTGGATTTTAGATATTGGATTTTGGATTTTGGATTTTAGATTTCGGCAGATTGTACAACCAAACAAAGAAAATTGGCGTGATGTGGAAAACAAAGTCTCAACTAGGAGAAGATTTGCGGCACAAATGAATTAAACCTTGTAACCACAACCATCCTGCCAAACTACCAACAAAATAAGCGATAAAATCCGACCAAATAAAAGTATTTCCCAAAACTAACCTACCAACTAAAGTCGAGCGCATAGCTTGTAAAAATGGAGGTTGCCAAAGTTGCAAAAACTCCACACCACAAGTAGCAATAAATATTGCGATCGCCACCTTCCAAGGAACAGCTTTTGGATATAAAAATGCAACCAACAAAATCCAAAAAATTTCATAAGCAACACTACCCAATAAATCCTGTAACCAAGGTAAACCCAACCCTTGGGAAAACCTCACCACATAACCAAAAGGCACAATAAAAATAATACTGATGAATAGTGCCAGCCGATATTTCATGGAAAAATAATAATTTAGGAATGTGGATTAAATAAATTACATTCACTCTTGCTGCTGTTAGCACAGCTTAACGCATCATTTTAGATTCGATCGGGATTGTAAGTTAGTAAATTCTCATTCCTTAGCACTCAAAAACCTAGTAGAGACACCACAGCAAAGCATCCCTACCTTACCCTGATTTATCCATTCCCTAGCCTTTCCAATTAACCTTGACAAAATGAGCTTCCCGTCCCCAAACATCACGAGTCATGGTGATATTCTCAATTCCCAAATTAAAAGGTATGGATGTAGTCAAATAACGCTGTGCTAAAGCACCAACATTAGGGGCAAGCTCCGCAGCCGTGGTAGCCGCAAAACCCAACCCAAACAACTGTTCGATTGGTCCCCTTGGTAAGACCAAATGCATTCCTACCGCCAATCCTGCCGTTAATAACATTGCCACCGACATATTAGTACCACAACGGGGATGAACAGCCAAATCCCATTCTCCATTAGTGAGACGTTGGAGAGCAACTGTAACTGCCCGTCTTAAATCGCTAATATTAACTTCACCATAAAGATAAAAACCTTGGTCGGTAGATAAACCTCCAAGTAATTCATTATCCACCTGAAAATTACTCGAAACACCTCTGGGAAGACGGGGATTTCGGGTTTCACTAAGAACCCAGACTGTCGCATGTTCCAATGCGTGAACCTGTCGCAGTGCCAGAATTTCTTTCAACCCAGGTACAAAAGACAATTGTTGAAGCAGTTCTGTATCTTGAGTTGGTTGGGGGGCAACGAAATCAAAATTAAATATATCCAGGGGATTAGAACTACCGTTATTCAAAGCAGAGGTATTCATCATTACACCGCTCAACCAAATAGAGCAACATAGATTTTTTATTTTTTATTTTTTTAATGTAACGCTTGCACCAAGAAATTAATGCTAATTTTTATGGATTATTTAGGAATTATTTAGGAATTAACATTGCTGCTTAATTAAATTTAGATAAAATTAGACCGAAGTTTTACAACTCCGGTCCGTGAAATAATATTTGGCGAAATTATAACCAATAGGAGATTTTGTCTGTGTTGCCTGACCTTGACCGGTTGGGATTCAAACTACGGCGTGAGGAGAAGAAACATCAACCAGTCGAGTCAGCGATCGCCCTGGGCTAGCTTTCCGTTGGCAAAGTCGCTCCCGATGAGCTAGGAATCGTCTTGTTCAATCGTCTTGTTTTGTGGGTAAAGTACAGCAGTTGACATCATTTAAGCAAACTTTGCCCCATTGCAATGCCCAACGGACAAGGGCAACTCGATTATCGGTTTCCGTTTTGGTGAGAATGTTGCTGATATGGTTATCAACTGTACGTTTGCTGATTTCCAATTTGCCTGCAATCTCTTGGTTAGTTAAGCCAGCAGCTACTAAGTCGATGATTTGCAGTTCTCTGTCTGACAGATTAACAGGGGTCTGTGACTTGCCACCAGCCATGACTACCTTCCTCCCTTGGTATATGTACTTATATGCTCTTTCTCATTTTAGAAGATTCTTTGGCTGGTGGGTGTTTCAAGTGTTAGCGGTAATACGATTATCGCTAATTCTTTATAAGTTCAGTTAGCTTTGTCACAATTTTTACTATAAATGTTTTTATTAATACTGGTTTTAGCAAATATCATCTAGTTATTGTTTAAATATTTAGATGTTAAATTTAGCTAAAATGTGATTTTTTGGTAACGAAAGATGCTATTGATTTGTGTGAACAAATGCCGACAAGGGAAAATACATTATTGTAGATTTTAAGTGAGAAAAGTTTTATCTAATAATTTGAAATTAAAAAATGAAATGAATAATCCTCGTGTTTTGTGTTTAGGTGAAGTTTTGTTTGATTGTTTAGCTGACCAATTGGGGCAAAAACTCGAAGAGGTTGAGTCTTGGACTCCTTATCCAGGTGGCGCACCAGCCAATGTTGCTTGTGCTTTGGTAAAGTTAGGAGTACCTGCGGGTTTTATTGGTTGTGTCGGTGAAGATGACCCTGGAAATTCACTGGTAAAGCTTTTAAATGATGTTGGAGTTGATACCACTGGAGTGCAGCGTCATGCAACTGCACCAACTCGACAGGTTTATGTAGTTAGAAGTTTAAATGGCGATCGCAGTTTTGCTGGTTTTGGTGAATATGAAACTAGTGAGTTTGCCGATACTTTTCTGGAAGCAACAAAATTACCGCAATCCTTATTTGCTGCCGCAGATTTTCTGGTTTTGGGGACTTTAGAATTAGCTTATCCCCAGAGCGCTGCTGCTGTCCGTCATGCTTTAAATTTGGCAGAAAAATTCGATTTGAAGATTATTCTTGATGTCAACTGGAGACCAGTTTTTTGGCAAAATCCCGATTCTGCACCGGGAATTATTAAGGAAATCTTCAAGCAAGTTGATTTTGTCAAGCTTGCGAAGGAGGAGGCTGAATGGTTATTTGGTACTAGCGATGCGGGGGCAATTAAATACCGTCTCGATTCGGTTGAGGGTGTTTTAGTTACCGACGGGGAAAATGGTTGTAGCTATTGTTTGGATGAGAACGAGGGTAAGTTACCAGCTTTTTCTGTGGCTGTGGTGGATACGACTGGTGCGGGGGATAGCTTTTTAGCAGGGTTTATTGCTCAGGTTTTGAAAAGAGGAACTCAAAGTTTGAGCGATAAGGAAACAGCCAAACAAATTGTGGCTTATGCTAGTGCTGTGGGAGCTTTAACCACATTAAAACCCGGTGCGATCGCATCTCAACCGACTCCAGCAGAGGTTGAATCATTCCTTGGTGAATATGAAATGTGAATACAATTAGGGCAAACAACCGTTTGGCTTAATAAAGAAGGGCAAACAACCGTTTGCCCCTACGGTATTTTCGACGGCAAACTGTATTTAAATAAATCGATTGAAAACTGTTATATCTTTGAATTGCTGTAATATTTGTTCTAAGATTTCTGTTGTTGAACCCGAAATATCAACTTTAATCGCATCAATAGGTTCTTCAATTACATCAAATTGACTTTGCAGAAGCTTCTCCGACATAAAATGATTTTTTCTTTGGGAAAGACGTTGTGAGATGACATCAAAGTTTCCTTGCAAATAAACAAGTTTAACTAATTCTCTATCTACTAATAAATATTCGCGATATTTAGCTTTTAGTGCGGAACAAGCAAGAACAACGTTTTGTTTTTTTTGCAACCATTCTCTAATTGCTATTTCCAAAGTCGCTAACCAAGGTATTCTATCCGCATCTGTTAAAGGAATACCTTGACGCATTTTATTAATATTACTGGATGGATGAAAACTATCAGCATCTTGAAAATCCCAATTGAGAGATTTTGCAAGTAGTTCACCGATGGTAGTTTTACCCGAACCCGAAACACCCAAAACAATAATTATCATTTTATATCACAACAGGAGCATCAACTTTTAAACTCATTTCATCACATCTAATTGTCAACAACGGATTTTGTAAATTTAAATCAGAAAAATGACTTTCCTGGGGTACTTCTAATCGAGAATTAATCAAACCAAATTTAAATTCAAATTCAAACGGAAAAGATAATATATTCCCATTCTTTCTACTAAGACTCGACCAAGCCAACCACTGCCGCCAAGCAAATAAACTTTGTTTATTATAATCAAGACGACACAAGAGATTATTTCCTTGTTTGACAACAACCCGCTTATCAATTTGCCAATCGAAATCAGCCAATTCTTTGGGTAATCCCCAAATTTCCCTGCCACCAGCTACAGAGTCAAGATTATCAACATAAATATGAGAAACCCAACCGCTTATTTTACCGCGATAACTCACTAATGCAGGTATAATAATTAACTCACTATATGCCAAAACAGAATTAGATATATATTTTGACAAATACAAACCACCAATGGTTTTTCCTGGAAAGACTGAAATAATTTTCAACTCAGAAGGAATTAAATGACGAATGCGATCGATATCAACTAAATGCAGGGTTTGTACGGCATAACCTTCTAAATACCAAGGTGTTGGGGGATATGGCATATATATATCCTGTTATGAACTTGTACTGCGGAGTCCTGTTGTAATTGATTCTTTTTATCATTCTAACTTGGTAAATTATCGCAAATTTTGAGAATACTGACAGATTAGTGGTATCAGTAGCGTAGATTATCTTTAGAGCGAGGCGATCGCAATTTTCAGAATTAACTTAATCTCCAGGTTCATTTTGCAAAATGTTTAGTTTTCGACAATTTATCGACAGATTCAGGCAAAATTTTACAATTGTTAAGTAATGAATCTACCCACAGCATCTTCACTTGTTAGAGTCTCTAAAGTCTTACCGCAATGTGTAACACCTCTGTACAGTTAGTCGATTTCAAAGCCATCTGTAAAGCTTTTTTAATTCCTCTTAGAGAACTCCTAAATTCTCATGTATTTACTTTTTCATCGGTGGATGTAGTGGTACGAGCCGAAAATTTGATATTAACAAGCATGGAGAATTGCATTGGCTGAAAAAATTCGTCACGCTCAACCACCACTTAAATTTATTCCCCCCCGCTTCAATCCGGTTTTTCTAAAGTTAGCCCAGTGGTGTTTACCTATTTTACTTCGCTTTCGACTAAGACCTTGGTTGCCAGCAGGTATTGTCCGTGTGGAAACAAAAAACGCTGAAACCTTAACGAAAATGTACCAGCAATTCCAAGCGGATAAAATTCGTTTCTTAATCGCATTTCGTCATCCAGAAGTAGATGACCCATTATCGGTATTTTACCTACTTTCTCGCGCCATACCTAAAACCGCTCGTGCTAAAGGAATCGACCTCAAATATCCGATTCATAGCTATTTTATCTACGATCGCGGCATGACAATTTGGGCTGGTGATTGGTTGGGGTGGTTGTTTTCCCGTTTGGGTGGGTTTCCGATTCGTCGTGGCAAAAGAATCGACAAACGGGGTTTACAAACCGCACGGGAAATGATGCTGAATGGAAAAATGCCTGTTGCGATCGCTCCTGAAGGTGCAACTAATGGTCATAGTGGTACAGTTAGTCCATTAGAACCAGGTGTAGCTCAGTTAGCATTTTGGTGCGTGGAAGATTTGTATAAAGCTAACCGTACCCAAGAAGTATTTATTGTACCCGTAACGATTCAATATAGTTACCCAAAACCACCTTGGAAGAACATCGATCGGTTATTGGGTAAATTGGAAGCAGATAGCGGTTTACCTGTAAAATCAAACCTAATTTTAGACTCAAAGTTAGAAGCGAAAGTCGAAATATACTATAGTCGCTTACTTTGTATTGCCGAAAATTTACTTTCACAGATGGAAGAATTTTATCAACGCTTTTACCATCAAAAATTGGCAGAAATTAGCGTTGATGTATCTGTAACGAACGGAATCATCATTGCTCGGTTGCAGCGCTTGCAAGACATCGCATTACATGTTGCCGAACAATACTTTGGTGTGGAATCCCAAGGGACATTTATCGATCGATGTCGTCGTTTAGAAGAAGCTGGTTGGAGTTACATTTATCGCGAAGATTTACCCGATTTAGGTTTAGATAGCTTACCACCCTTTGCACGGGGACTTGCCGATTGGGTAGCATCGGAAGCCGACTTACGAATGCAACATATGCGCTTGGTTGAAAGTTTGTGGCAGTCACAGCCAACTATATCAAAGATAAACCCGTCGTCGAACGCTTGGCTGAAACCGCATTATTATTTTTTGATGTCACCGCACGACTCCAAAATAATACCCTTCCCACTCGTCCTCGTCTGGGTTTGCGGCAATCTACAGTTACAGTCGGGGAACCAATTTCTGTAACCCAACGTTGGTGCGAATACGAAAAAAATAAGCGATCGGCAAGACAAGCAGTAAATAACCTGACGGAAGATTTACATGGGACATTGCAAAAAATGGTTTCGTGAATCCACCCTAGCTCGGGGCTATTTTGGCGTAAAAGTCTTCATCGGCACGGATGAAAGCAGGACGTTGCATTAAGTTGTTGATATACGAGTATGAAAAGACTATTATTCTTAAGTAAGAATACTTTTTGCTTTCTTAGTACAACTAAGGATACTTTGCCAAGCAATGTATATAAAATTATCTAAGTAAGGAAGTTTTTTGTGGCTAATATCAAAGCTTTATCAGCAGTTTTCACAAGTGCGACATTGCTTTTGTTGAGTCTAGACAAGAAAGTGGATGCTGCAACATTTAATCCTTCTCCTACATTTAAAAATGTTGCAAGCTACACTACTACTCTGACTACAACTAACGACATAGCTGATATTTACTTTCCCAACCCATCTAACCGAAAAACTGATAATTACTCATTCCCCGTTGCTTTGTTGTTGCAAGGCTTCAATGTAGATAAATCAGATTACTCTAATTTCGCTAGCATCGTAGCCAGCTACGGATTTGTGGTAGTTGTACCCAATAGTCGAAGGACTTTACCACAGCCACTACAACCATTATTTGGCGATAAAGGGTTGTTTACTCAAACATCGCTTCTTAACGATGTTTTAGCACAAATAAAGATAGAAAACTCAAATCCAGTTTCACCTATTGCTGGCATTGTCAATACAGAAAAACTAGGCTTGCTTGGTCATTCCGCAGGAGGTGCTGTTGGGCTATCTGCTATTGCAAATATCTGTCTTCCTTTTATATGTGAAGATTCATTTAATAGACCAAAAGAACTTGTAGCAGGTGCGTTTTTTGGTGCAAATTTACGTAACCAAGTTACTCAAGAATTCATCCCCATCAAAAATTCTGGAATTCCTACTGCTTTGTTGCAAGGAAATCTTGATAGTATTGCTCTTCCTTTTAGGGCGGAAAGAACTTACGATAATATTCAAACCCCTCCCAAGGCGTTGGTTAGTATTTTGGGTGCGAACCATTATGGGATTACAAATAGTAATAATCCCCTTGGTCCCGTCCCTGATAGTAACACTCCCACCATTGCACAAGATATAGCAGTGGAAACTGTAGCCCGTTGGAGTGGACTGTTTTTACGTGCTAGTATTCTTAACGATCGCGAAGCTTTCAATTATGTGTATTCTACAGGTGATAATATTGACCCGAATGTAACTGTGATGAGTGTTGCAAAACCAATTCCAGAACCAGCAGCATTGACGGGTTTGCTAATGCTGGGTATTACTGGTGCAGTCACCTTGAAAATTAACAGATATAGTTTACAGCGCAGAAAAAGTTCGCAATAGATTAAGAGCATTTTTGCTTGGAATTTTATAATTGCTGAAAAATAAAGTTTTACTTTCACCATCAGCTACCCAATACATAGGCGATGGCGAAGGATACATCAAAATAATTGTTTGGGTTTTTATTATCCCTATGGACAACCAAGGTTAGTTGAAATTCCTTAAGGTACTTTTGACAAATAGTATTAGTAGAGACGCTACATCTAACGTCTCTACGGAGGATTATTATTGAAAGATGGTCGAATATTATCCTTGTTGCATCATCTGTGCCGTTTTATTTTTATCCACCTTCAAAATCAACACACTTAACGGAGGCAGACACAAATCGAGAGAATACTGGTGATTGTGCATCGACCAATTATCAGTCCACTTACCACCCAAATTACCCATATTGCTACCACCATACTTACGAGCATCGCTGTTAAATAACTCAGTATAAAAACCAGCTTCAGGAACGCCAATGCGGTAATGGGAATGGGGTTGAGGTGTAAAATTACAAACTGCGATCGCAAAATCATTGCTGTCTTTATCACGACGAATAAACGAAGCCACACTATGACGATTATCGCTACAATCAATCCACTCAAAACCTTCTTCCGCAAAGTCTTGGCTATACAAACAAGGTTCAGTTTTATACAGTTGATTTAAATCGGCGAAAAATTGCTTTAACTGCTGATGGGGTTCATACTGCAACAAATTCCATTCTAAATCGCTCCAAGCATTCCACTCGCTCCACTGCCCAAATTCCATGCTCATAAACATGGTTTTCTTACCGGGATGGGCAAACATGTAGGTAAACAAAGTTCGGACATTCGCAAATTTCTGCCATCTATCACCGGGCATCTTGCCAATAATATTGCTCTTCCCATGCACAACTTCATCGTGGGACAGAGCCAACATAAAATTCTCGCTGTGGTGATACCACATGCTGAAAGTAATATTATTTTGATGGAATTGACGGAACCAAGGGTCCATGCTGAAGTAATCGAGCATGTCGTGCATCCAACCCATGTTCCACTTCAAATTAAAGCCAAGTCCACCAACGTATGTCGGCCAGGATACCATAGGCCAAGAAGTCGATTCCTCAGCTACAGAAATTACACCTGGGAAATAGCTAAAAATTAAGTGATTCGTCTGCCGCAAGAAATCAGCCGCTTCGATGTTTTCCCTACCACCATACTGATTCGTCACCCATTCCCCTTCTTTACGGCAATAATCCAGGTATAGCATCGAGGCAACCGCATCAACCCGGATTCCGTCAATGTGGTATTTATCGAACCAAAATAGGGCATTTGCGACCAAAAAATTCCGTACTTCATTGCGGGAATAATTAAATACTAACGTTCCCCATTCCTTATGTTCACCTTTGCGGGGGTCAGCGTGTTCGTAAAGGTGTGTACCGTCGAAAAATGCTAAACCATGTCCATCTTTAGGAAAGTGTCCGGGAACCCAATCAACAAGCACAGCAATGCCATTTTGGTGACATTGGTCGATAAAGTACATAAAATCTTCAGGAGTCCCAAAACGCGATGTCGGTGCGTAATACCCAGTAACTTGATACCCCCAAGAACCATCAAATGGGTGTTCAGCGATGGGTAGGAGTTCGATGTGGGTGTATCCCAACTCTTTGACGTAGGGAATGAGGCGATCGCTCAATTCCCGGTATGTGAGAAAGCGCGAACCTGGGTTAAGTTCGGAAACGGGGACAACAGGTGCAAATGTACCATCTGCATGTTTACCGGGTTCGGAACTAGCAGCGTGCAACCACGAACCTACATGCACCTCGTAGACGGAAATTGGTTGATTCAGGGGTTCGGTGTGACGGCGTTTTTCCATCCACTCATCATCATTCCAGTGGTAGGAATTGAGGTCAGTAACAATGGAAGCTGTTTTGGGACGAGGTTCTTGTTGGAAACCGTAGGGGTCTGATTTTTCGTAGATATGCCCATCAATATTTTTGATTTCGTATTTATAGTGTTCCCCTGCTTTGATTTCGGGGATAAATAATTCCCAAACACCAGTTTGTCCTTTTCGCATTTGGTGCTTGCGTCCGTCCCAATTATTAAAATCGCCAAGTAAGGAGACATTGCGAGCATTAGGTGCCCAGACAGCAAAATAAACCCCTTTCACCCCATCTATTTCGGTGGGATGTGCCCCTAATTTTTCGTAAATCCGGTGGTGATTCCCTTCCGCGAATAAATGCAAATCAAAGTCTGTAATTCCAGGAGAACGGAAAGCATAAGGGTCATAGGTAACAAGTTCGCGATCGCCTTCTTTAATCCGTAGCTGGTAGTTATTTAGTTCTTTGGCTTCAATCGTACATTCAAAAAAGTGGGGATGATGCACACTTTCCATCGGGTATTCTTTGCGCTCTTCGGGGATAACTACCCATACCTCACTTGCATTTGGTAGATAGGCTCTCACAGCCCAGACACTTTTTCCATTTTGTTCGATAAGATGAGAACCGAGTACCTCAAAAGGGTCTTGATGTTGGTTCCAGATGATGCGGTTAACCTGTTCGGGAGGGAGAGTAGTCATAGACGTGAAGCTACCTACGTGCAACTGTAAAGGGCTAAGTGAATTTTCTTTTTTTATCTCTGTCTATATATATTCTTTACATTTATTTGCGAATTTGTCGCCTAATTGGTTAGAAAAATAGGGAATGGGGCATCATTGGACATGGGGAATAAATAATGTATGGTAGAGACGACCCGATGGGTCGTCTAAATCTAAAATACATGTGCCCATTGCCCAAAATTCAAAAATTCAAGAATGGGAAAAATTGCAGTAATGCTTTCCGCAGTCGCAACAGGAAAATTTGGTCGCGGATTGCTGGATCGAGCTTGGGAGGGGGAGCTACTCGCAGTTGGGCTTGGAGTTCGATGTACTCTGCGGCTGTAAGTGGTTTGCCATCAATCGGCGATCGCGCTGCTGTAATTATTTCTGTCCGCAAGATTTCTTCGGGGATATCTTCTGCTGGTGGTAAGGATAATGCTGGCTTAAAGCCACTGCTCCCTGTTGCGATCGCAATACTGGTTATAATTGCGATCGCCGTAAGGCGGGTACTTTGTACCATCGCGATCGACGCAATTGGTTTTTTAATTTTCACTTTCCTAAACTCGTTTAATTAATTTTAATAATCAATCAACCAGTTTCCAATATCAATAATTCATCGATAGACAAAATCAAAAAATAAAGACCTGGCAAAAGAGCGATCGTTGCCAAGTCAATATTTTTATATTTAGGGATGGACTACAGAAAAATGCTCAAAAGCATCTATCAGTGCAATTTTTAGACAAATTGACACTCTCAAAACTCAAATATTTATCCCGCTAACTACATTAAAACCATTAGTGGGTAATGGTGTAGGGCTAATTTGATGACTAACTGAATATCAGTAAGCATCAAAAAAGCACCAAAATAAATCCCAAAACTCAACTTAAGGAGATTTTGTCGCCTTAGGAGTAGCAGTACCAGCAGGGGTTGTAGCGGTACCACCAGCAGGGGGTGTAGCTGCGCCGGTGTCTGCTGGTTCACCTGTTGGAGATGCAGTGCTACCACCTGTAGGGGTTTCACCACCCTCACAAGCTCCAAGAACTGTAGCTAGACCTAATACAAGAGCAATACCAAAGATTTTAATTTTCATAACTCCTCTTTCACCAAATGCGGCACTAATAATTTTAAGCCTGAACAATAAGATACCGCATTTGTTGTTTTTTTTAAATTTTTTTATATGACAGATTTAAATCTATCACTCTGTGTTTCTCTAATTCTTCGCAAAATGACGATTAAATAAAATAGCAAACTCTTGCAGTTTGAGGTATGCATCCAGGTTGCCTCAATCACAATTTTCAGAAATTGCTACAGATTATCCTGTAATCTTGGCGACACTCTGTTGCAACGCTTATACTCAATCATGCTATTAGTTTAGTCACTAATCGCACCAAAATACGAAATATTCGGATATCTGACTCCCATCTTGGTTATTAGTCTTGATGATTTATTCTTGTTTGACCGATAAAGTATACTTTATCCTTAGCAAAGACTAATACTTGACTTACAATACTGTATTTCCAATCTCAATCAAATTTACTCTCAACCAAAACTATGGCTGTTGCTCGCAAATCAGATATTGATACTTCCACAAAAAACAGTTGGTTCCAGCGCAAACGCTCTCGACTCCGGGAAAATTCTCCAACAATGCCGACGAATACTAATACATTTGTTTCAACTACTATACCAGAAAAGCAATCATCCCCTTCACTTCAAGCATCAACTTATCCAAACTCGATCGGGCGATCGCCAGCTTCTGGAAATACTAAAATTTCCCAAACTTCAGTTAATTCCTCAACCCACAACTTAAATAAAGCACAACCTCGTCAGAGGGAAAGAACAAAAACAGGTCTTACTAGTAAGCACCCAGAGGCTAGGGGAAAAGCTACCAGTACAATTCCTGTGATGTCAGCAGCAGAGACGATGCCAATATGGATTCTTCGTTTACATGGACTGCAACGGCATACCTCAGTAATTTCATTTTTACTAGTTATTGCCACATTGATTGCGTATGGCTGGACAGTATATTCGCAGCAACTTTGGGGTAAATCCTATCGCAGACTGCAAGATTTGCAACGTCACGAGCGGCAATTAACTATTACCAATGGTGTACTCAAAAGTAAAATGGCTGCGGATGCGGAAAAACCAAATGCAGGGCTAGTTTCTCCCAGCCCTGCGGGAACAATTTTTTTAAGGAATCCGGAAACCGCTAATTCTGTTACTCCTAATGTACCTGTAAACTCCGTACCTCCAGAACCAAAAACCGTACCTGGGTATTAATTTTATTTTGGCTATTGGGCAATACGGTAGTTGTTTGATCACAGAAATAAGTTAATGCAGAAGTTTCCAAACAAAATCAAGTTCCGGAATTTAAGTTCGTCAGGATTTAAAACCAGTCTGCGAAATCGGAGGATGCGAAATTCGCAGGATAACGTTATGTCACCAACGCCACAAAAAACATCTAATATCAAAACTCGTTTGTTTGCTGTTTGGGGAATACTAATTGCAGGTGGGATTGGATTAGGATTCAATTTATATAATCTTCAAATTGTTCGTGGTCCCAAGTTGACGGAGAAGGCAAGAAGTCAGCAAATGGTAAACTTGCGTCCTTATATGCCTCGTAGACAGGTGGTAGATAGAAATAAGAATGTACTGGCAATCGACCAACCAGTATATACTTTAAGCGCCCATCCCAAGCTATTTACTCAGCCACGTCAGAAGGTAGCGGAACTTTTAGCGCCAATTTTAGATAAAGATGCCAGCGAATTAGAAAATAAGTTTGCCCTTAAAAATACAGGTATTGTTTTAAATTCGGCATTGCCCGAACAAATTGCCGATCGCGTTTCGGCATTATCCCTAAATGGTTTGGAGTTGCGACAAAAATATGCACGTTTCTATCCACAGCAGGATTTAGTTTCTGAGGTGGTTGGTTATGTCAATTTAGACCGTCGAGGTCAAGCTGGAATCGAATATAGTCAAGAAAAGTACTTGGAACGTTCGGTGCCAACGGTGCGTTTGAGTCGTTCTGGTAATGGTACATTCATGCCAGATTATGCACCAGAGGGTTTTCCAAATTTTGATGATATGCGGTTGCAGGTCACGATTGATAGTCGTTTACAGCGTGCTGCACGTTATGCTTTAAAAAATCAGATGAAGCGGTATAGTGCCAAGCGTGGTGCTGTAATTGTTATGGATGCTTTTGATGGTTCGTTGTTAGCGATGGTAACGCAACCGACTTATAACCCCAATGACTATTCTAAGTCGGATATTTCGCTGTTTAAGAATTGGGCGGTTGCAGATTTATATGAGCCAGGTTCGACTTTTAAACCCTTAAATGTTGCGATCGCACTGGAAAATGGTGTCATCAAACCAGATGATACATTCAACGATTCCGGTTCGATTCAAGTAAGCGATCGTATTATTAGAAATGCTGAAAATAAACGTTATGGACGTATAAATATTTCTCAAGTTCTGCAAAACTCCAGCAATATCGGGATGGTACAAATTATTCAGCGTCTACGTCCTAGCATTTACTATGGTTGGTTGGAACGGATGGGGTTAGGACAAAAATTAGAAACAGATTTACCTTCTTCGGTTACAAGTCAACTCAAAAGTCAAGAAGAATTTACGACCACTCCTATCGAAGCTGCGACAACTTCCTTTGGACAGGGATTTTCCCTAACACCTTTACAATTAGTGCAAATGACTGGAGCTTTAGCAAATGGTGGGAAATTAGTCACTCCTCACGTTGTCAAAGGGTTGTTAGATAGTAAAGAGCAAATGCACTACACCCCAGATTTTTCCGAACCTCGGCAGCTTTTTTCACCGATTACGACGCAGAAAGTTGTGGAGATGATGGAGACTGTAGTTTCTGCTAAAGGTACGGGAAAAGAAGCGAGGATTCCGGGGTATCGTATCGCGGGAAAAACGGGAACTGCTCAAAAAGCTAGCAGTTCTGGGGGTTATCAATCCAATGCTAGAATTACCAGTTTTATTAGCATTTTACCTGCCGAATCTCCCCGTTATGTGGTGTTGGCAATAGTAGATGAACCCAAAGGGGAAAATGCTTATGGTGGAACCGTAGCTGCTCCAATTGCGAAATCAGTTATGGAAGCATTAATTACTACCGAGCAAATTCCACCTAGTCAGGGAAGGTGAGTTATGAGTTTTAATTTCTAATCTCTAATTCTTTTGAAGACAACCCACTTGTGAATCTAAATATTAGGGCAAACGGTTGTTTGCCCCTACAGTGTTCTCGCAAACTGCATTTTATTCCTAATTCCTAATTCCTAATTCCTAATTCCTAACTCCTAATTCCTAACTCCTAATTCCTAATTCCTAATTCCTAATTCCTAACTCCTAATTCCTAACTACCTAATTCCTAACTCCTAATTCATTATTCCCGTTGGCTGATTTGCGTTTATAACTAGGGGGAGAGGTAATTAGTACTACTGCATGGAAACCTAATTAGTAGAAGTGAAAGTAATTTCACGTCATCTAAAAAGCTATTAATAACGCCATGCAGAGTAATTTAATCATGTTTCCTCACACAACTAGTGCCAGGGAAAATGCCCAAGAAATGGATTTACAAAGTATTGAATACAACTTTGCAGAGCAACAATTTATTGAATTGCTAGCTGTAGAAAACTTAGATAGACGATTGTATGTCGAACCCGAACTTGCGAGTGAAATCTTGCTGGAAGATGTATCTCCCAGCAAAGTTTCACGTGAATTTGAAAATGTATTGGGAACTGCAATTGTTGCAGCGTATGAAGCAAATTTAGAGAACAATCTAGAAAATCAGAATTCAAGCGATCGCAATTTTGTTTCTTCAGCGCATTCTTTACCGGATAAATCGGTTGTATTTGTTTTGGTATGACGATTTACACAATTATGACAACGAACGTTCGATTTATTTGCAGCAAATTCGCGATCGCATCGAAACAGCTTGGCAAAAATGGGAATTAGCACAAATCAATCTGGAAACTTTACAGAACCTTGATGTCAAAGAAGCTTTAATCAACCGAGTTCAATACGACTTAAATCCCGAAATCTCAGCAGGAAGTCGCTACATTCGGGAAGAAATGAACGAAGCTGGATATCATCATTTACTTGCGATCGGTTCATTTGACGGATTGGTTGAAGGAAGTCGATTGTCGCGGATTTTGGGTGGTACAGCAAACCCGATTCAATGTACCTTAGTCAAAGTATTGCTAGAAGAATATGGAAATGGACGCTTCAACCGCAAACATTCGACATTTTTCGCGCAAATGCTCGACGAGTTTGGAATGAATACGCAACCGGAAGCATATTTTGATTTAGTTCCGTGGGAAGTTTTAGCATGTGCCAATCATAACTTTCTCATGACAGAACGCAAACGTCACTATTTACGCTATTGCGGTGGTTTGACATATTTCGAGGTTGCTGGACCAAGTGCTTATCGCAACTATCTGACTGCTGCACAGCGTTTAGGTTTATCTAATGCAGCAATGGGTTACTGGGATTTGCATATCCGTGAAGACGAACGTCATGGGCAATGGATGCTTGATGATGTTGCATTACCGTTGGCTGAAATGTATCCAAATGACGCATGGGAGTTGGTGTTGGGATATGACCAAGAAAAGTTGATGGGAGACAGGGCAGGTGAAGCCATAGTCGCATCAATTCGTAACTCCTAACTCTAATTCCTCACTTTTAATTCCTGTACTTTACTATTATGAAAAAAATATTCTACTGCCCCGAAGAATCTAATTTTTACTCCAATTGTTTGGAAAATTTTGTCTTCAGAAAATGCGAAGATTGTGAGTATGTAGTCGAATTTGGCTCTGGGGATGGTAGCCCAGTAATCAATTCTTTGTTGAGAAATCAATTTGAAGGAATTGTACATGGATTTGAGTTAAATCCCAATGCTTGGAAAGTCGCAAATTCTACTATTGATGAGTATAATTTGAATACAAAATATGTAATCGATAATTCTTGCTTGTTTGCATCAAATCAACCTAAAGCAGAATATCTCGTTGCCAATCCTCCATATTTACCTGCACCAGATAATGATATTTATATGCCATTACTCTTTGGTGGTAATGATGGTGCTGCAATTACAAATCAGCTTTTATCATTGGGATATGATAATGTTGTTTTGCTTGTTTCTAGTTACTCAAACCCCAAAAGTACTATTGTCCACGCTCAAGAGAATGACTACTGCGTGAATAATTTTACTATTATGCCACTGAAGTTTGGTTATTATAGTTCCGAACCAAAGGTGAAGCAACATATCGAAGAAATGCGGGATAACGATATGGCTTTTTATTCTGGTAATTATTACTATTTAGCAGGAGTTTTATTTACTAAAAATCAGAAGTCGGATGTTGATTTATCAAAGGAATTAACTCAAGTTTTAACAGGAATATAGAGCTATATAATTCAGTTAATGGAGTTTTTCGATAATGTGATAAAATCAGGTTAATTTGTAGTAGGGGCGGGGTTTTCCCGCCCTTATCAAGCGGGGTTTTCCCGCCCTTATCAAGCGGGGTTTTCCCGCCCTTATCAATGATAAAATTGATAAATATATAATGAGAATATTTTATTTTATGTAAACGCATCAAATATCTTAAAGACAAGTAATAAGGGAAAATTATTAAGGAAAGTAATAAAGGTAAATTATTAGGGAAAGTAATAAAGGTAAATTATAGGAATCCGGTTTGATTTCTGAATGAGTTTTTAGGCTTTAAGCTTATACCGTAAGCTTTTGAGACTCAGCATACGTTCAAAATTCAAATAGGAATCCTATATGAGGAAAAATAATAGATAGAAATTATGAGGGCAAACAGCCGTTTGCCCCTACAATAAAATATGTTTCTTTATGGGTATTAATATTGATATTTCAATAATTTTCTCTGATATTTTGAGGAGATTAATTTTTACCGTAAATCTGGATATGTTTGCATTAATACTTGTTCTATAGAATTCACTCTTTGAATGTACGAATTAATTTATGTGCTGGGGTTTCACGTTTTTCCAACATATTTTTTAAAGGTGCAAGTAAATTAATATCAGAATCATTTTCCAAAGCAATTTCGGCGGCTTGTAAAACCTGAATTGCTATTCTATAAATATGCTCGTTATCAAACCCTTCTTGTGCAGATACTTGGTGTAAAGCTGCATCAGGTACAAGTAGCTTACCTGATAAAGTTTCGTCTAAAACCAACCCTTTTAGTAAGGCTAATAACCCCGCATAAACAGAAAAATCATCACAACTATCAAAAGCTTTAAATTCAATCCGTCCAATTTCTGCCGGAAGACGAGCAATTTTTGTCAATGCCGGAATACTTGGAATTAGTTGTTCTGGCTTTTCTACAAATACTCTGGTAGCTGCACGTTTACCTGTACGAATAAATGTTCTTACAGATAATCCTTCCCACAAATTACCTTGGTAAAACGGAGAACTATAACTAAAAGGCACAATATAAGGACTATAATAATTTAGTTTTTTGCCAATATCAATTACCTTGTCTACAGGCATATCTACAAGTGAAATATTTAAATCAGGACCATAGGAAACCATGTAAATATTCACTGTTTGCTCGTCGGGATAAGCTTGCAATTCTCTCAATTCATATTCATTAAATGGTGGTTGCGGTTCGTATGATGTGAGAGCGGGATTATAGCTAATTAAAACGGGTATAAGCCCAAATTTAGCAGCGACATCTCGTAATAAACAAAAGCTTTCATTTAATTCTAAAATAGTATTTTTAATCTTGGTGTGAATGGTTGTGCGAATTTCAATCCCTTTAGGCACACATTCCACAAATTCTTCATCCATTCCATAGCGTTCAAATCCTTCAATATACCATCTTTTTTTTCTGATTCCAGCATCTCCAATATGCAAGTGTAAATCATCATTAACATATTCGGGTAACGCATCAATTATCTGATTAAAATCAGCAAATTTTGCCCGTGAAAAATCAACAAGATTTCCAGCCAAGTCAAAAAAAGCAACTTCGTGTTCGATGCCAAAATTAAACATTAGTTATACCTTTAAGTATCTCTTAAAAAATCAGTAGTCAGCACTCTGTAGTCAGAATTTAGAATATTCTGAATATATTATTTCCAATGCAGATAAAATGCATAAATAATGCATAACTACAGCAAAATTCCTATTTATCCAAGTTGAAGTAAGCTTAATCGATAGGAATCTCGTAAAATTGGCATATATCTAAACACAAAACGTTGTATATATGGGTAACGACGTAGATATTGAGCTGGTAAATCTGCAAATATACAAACTTCAAGGATTTGATAGCGAGAATCCCATTCTTGGATTTTTCTAATATTGGAAATACTCCAATCAAACTTTGCTGAAGTATGTTTTAACGAGTCGTGACGCTTTTGATTTTTTACCATTAGAGAAGACATAGAATCAAATGCTATTCTGCAACCAGGAAATACTTGCAAAAGATTAGCAAATAATAACTTTACTTGCTGTTCGCTAAGATACATTAATACCCCTTCTGCAACAAATAGAATGGGTTTATCGCTGAATTGTAACTGTTTTTGGATTTCTTTTACTTGATATAAATAATCAGTATCTAAACAAGAACTAGTAATGATTTGACAACGTTCTGTTTCCGTAAAAAATTGTTTTCGTAATGCGATCGCATCTGGTAAGTCCAAATCAAACCAACGAACTGTACCGTTATCAACTCGTTCAAACCGAGTATTCAATCCAGCACCGATTTCTACAACAATCCCCTGCGGATATTCTTGCAAATAATCCCGTACCCAATTATCGAGAATCAAACCTCGCAAACAACAACCTATCTGCGAGTTTTTACTGTTAGAAAACTTGCTAAAATCGTAATCGATCGCAGCGAGAATTTCGGCTGATTTGCGATCGCAAATAATTGGATCGGGTTGTAAAAGCTCCGTAGCTCTTGCCCAGAGAGTAATTAATAGGGTTTCTTGAACAACACCCAACTCAACTTTTGTTTTCGTCATGAAAATCCCCACAACACTGACAAATCCCGGTAATTCTCTAAATATATTAGTACGAAATTAGTTAATAATTATTCTCAATTATCTCTACAAAGGAATTGTAGCGCAAGATTTTCCTTAGAGGTCGTTAAAAAAGTATATAGACTAAGCATTTATCTTTCTCCTATCATGAATGCGATTTCCTATTTCCCGTTACTTATTGGCTTCCTAGTTGCAAGTTACTATGGACTTGAAATAGCTTGAGGAGCAATGGTCATGAAAAGTGTAGTTCAATCAGCTTATAGTGAAGAACATGTTTCTGCTTGGTTGCGGGGATTGCTTGCGATCGCATGGGCAGATGGGGATTTTGATGCCCAGGAACAGGAATTAATTGCGAGCATCACCCAGGATGAATTAGCTCCAGGGATAAAACTCGATACTTTAGAAGATATTTCCCCAGAAGAATTAGCTGATGTCTTGGGAAAAGGTACACCCCTGGCAGAAAACTTTTTGCGAACTGCCGTAATGGTTGCGATCGCAGATGGTATTTATACTAAAAGCGAAGATTACATGTTGCATGAGTTGTGCAAAGCTTTGGGAGAACCAGAAAATATTCTCGAAGCACTGCGCTATACTCTCGAACATCCAGAAGAATTAAAGCCAACTTCTCCAAGCTCATCGACTACGATACCACCATCTACATCTGTATCGATATCAGTCGCATCACCATTAAAACGTCCTGTCGATCCACTATATCCTCTCCGAGATTGGCTAGATGGACTCGAAATACATGACCCCAGCGTTGCCCGTTTTTTGTGTAAAATGATTCCTTCTCAATGTCCATTTGAACGCGATGTTAAATTATTTGGACGCAAAATAATTCACATTCCACCACTATGTAAAATTAATCCTCTCTACGAACAGCTTGTTGGTTTACGCTTCCGCGCTCTTTCCTATCTTGCTGATGACTGTAAAGAAGACATTACTCCCTATATCTAATGTGAGGGAAATAGGGATTGAAAAATTAAAAGTAGGAAAGAAAAGCTTTGGTTTTAATTGAAGGAGTGAGTTTAAGGGTGAATTAAGAGTCTATAATTATAAGGCTCTTAATTTATAACTCAAAACTCTTAACTCAAAACTCTTAACTTAAAAATCCTAACTAATTAATAATTATGCAATTTATAGATCAAGCAGATATTGAAGTTGAAGCCGGAAAAGGTGGTGATGGTATCGTCGCTTTCCGACGGGAAAAATACGTTCCCGCAGGTGGTCCAGCAGGTGGAAATGGCGGAAAAGGTGGTTCGATATTTTTTCGTGCTGCTGAAGATTTACAAACTTTACTTGACTTTCGTTACAACCATCGATTTAAAGCTGGGAATGGTACTCGTGGGGGTCCTAGCAACTGTACAGGGGCAAATGGCAAGGATACAATTGTCGATGTGCCTTGCGGGACAATTATTTATGATGCTCAAACTGGTGATGTTATAGCCGATTTGACCGAAGTCGGGCAAACAGTTTTAATCGCGGCAGGTGGTAAAGGTGGTTTAGGAAACAAGCATTTTTTGAGCAACCGTAATCGTGCCCCCGAACATGCTCTTCCTGGTTTGGATGGCGAAATTAAGTTACTGCGTCTAGAATTAAAACTTTTGGCGGAAGTGGGAATTATTGGACTTCCCAATGCGGGAAAATCAACTTTAATTTCGGCGTTATCTGCAGCACGTCCAAAAATTGCTGATTATCCCTTTACGACGTTAATACCTAATTTGGGTGTGGTAAGAAAGCCGACTGGAGATGGTACGGTATTTGCTGATATTCCGGGATTAATTGAAGGTGCTTCGGAAGGTGCGGGATTGGGGTATGATTTTTTACGACATATCGAAAGAACCCGCGTTTTACTGCATTTAATTGATGCAACTAGCGAAAATGTCATTGCTGACTATCAAACTATTCAGAGTGAATTGGAAGCATACGGTAGAAATTTGGCTACACGTCCGCAAATTTTGGCATTGAATAAAATTGATGCTATTGATAATGAAAGTGTTGATTTGTCCGAGTTAGCAACTCAGCTTAATCATATTTCCGGCAATAAAGTGTTTATAGTTTCAGCTGTGACTCGTGCTGGATTGGATGAGTTAATGCAGGAAGTTTGGCGAATTTTGGATGATATGAATGTAATTGAGGCAGAAGAAGAATTAGTTTTAAGTAGTTACTAATGATGACTTCATAAAATTGGGTTTATCTTGAAAATCCCAACAAAAAACCTATGACTGCCATTACTATCAATTTTAATAATGTAGTCAAGCTTACCGAGTTTTGTTTGGTAGTTTAATGGTTGTGTCTCATGTACAAATTTGCTGCTGCGGATGAAAGCGAAATAATTGTCTTTGGTGCAGCTAAACCAGGTAAATCGGAACAACAAGTTAATCAATGGATTAAATTTATGAAAGGGCAAGGTATACAACGAGTGTGTTGTTTACTTGCTCCAGTTCAGTTAGCACCTTATGCGAATTCATTAGGTTTAGATTTACTAGAGGTTTACCGAAAAGAATTTGGCGAAGATAAGGTTTGTTGGGCAGCAATTGTAGATTTTCAACTTGCTGATTTAGCAACTTTGACGCAGAAAATATTGCCATTTCTTAGTGATGCTTATCAACAACATGAAAAAGTTGTTGTTCATTGTGGTGGTGGGATTGGTAGAACTGGACATGTATTAGCAGCTTGGCTGGTGAGAAGTCGAGGAATGTCAAATAAAGATGCAATTTCTGCTGTCAAACGTACAGGAAGAAATCCTTATGAAGCTGCGATCGCATCTCTCTTTCTTTGGAAAAATCCTGGTAAAGTTATTCAACAATTAAATTCTCTTTTAGATAGCTGTCGATAGATATAGTGCTTCGTTTGGATGGAATGCAAATTAAGAGGAATAAATAAATAATAAATAATAAATAATAAATAAACAAATAATAAATAAATGAGGGCAAACAGCCGTTTGCCCCTACGAAACAAATTTAAACCGATTATTTGCAGTTAAATGAGAAAAAATATACCGATAATCGCAGTATTGAGGAACTCTTAATTTTACTCCTGGAACTAATACAATTACCTCTGGATTCGCATTATAAATAACTTGCCAGCAAATGCGATCGCCATAAATTTTTTCAGCTATTTTAAATAATGTATCACCCGTTTCTACTGTATAAAGCATTTTTTATAACCTCAATTGTATAAAATTGTCTCAGTAAATATTATTGTTTTGATAAAAAATACAACTCAAGCATTAGCCAAAGCGAATACTTGTTTTATTTAAGTAAATTCATATCTAATAATTCTGTTAATAGTAAGCATTGTGAATTTTATGAATGTTTGTGATGTCGCATTTATTAATTTGCATGAGTTACGTAAAATTAACATGTCACCACTAATTAGTGACAAAATTACGAGCTTATGGACTATCTCGGTAAATCCACATTATGACTAACAATATCACCAATCTATCTAATTAATCGGGGATATGAAGTTTTTATAACGAACCAAGAAGAAAAGAGTAAAAAATGATTACAGGCACTACCAAACTATTAGGTGTAATTGGATATCCAGTAGAGCATTCGCTGTCACCATTGATGCATAATGCGGCAATTTTGCAAATGGGAATTGACTTTGCTTACCTTCCCTTCGCGATCGCACCAGAAAAGTTAGAAGCAGCAATCAGAGGATTCGAGGCAATTGGAGTCGTCGGGTTTAGCATCACAATTCCCCACAAACAAGCAATTATGCCTTTTTTGACCGAAATATCGAGTTTAGCTAAAACCGTCGGAGCAGTGAATACAGTTGTTCGCAAAAATGACCAATGGGTAGGAACAAACACCGATGTCGAAGGATTCATTGCCCCATTGCGATCGCAAGATAATCGCGATTGGAGTCAGACTACAACGGTAATTTTAGGGAATGGTGGAGCTGCAAGGGCAGTTGTTGCGGGTTGCGTTCAACTCGGTTGTAGCGAAATTCATGTTGTCGGCAGAAACTTGGCAAAATTAGATGCTTTTGCAGAAACTTGGGCTAATTCATCCTTAAAAACGAATTTACAAGTACATCAATGGGAATTACTACCAAAACTACTTCCCGATGCTGGTTTACTCGTAAATACAACACCCATTGGCATGTATCCACACATTCAAGAATCACCCTTAAGCGAGGAAGAAATAGAGAAACTAAACCCAAATTCACCCATCGTTTATGACTTAATTTACACACCAAACCCCACAAAACTACTACAACAAGCGCAAAAAATAGGAGCGATCGCAATTGATGGACTAGAAATGCTCATTCAACAAGGTGCAGCAGCATTAAAAATTTGGAGCGATCGCCAAACCATACCAGTAGATGTAATGCGACAAACACTAACAAAACACTTGAGAATAGGGAATAGGGAATAGAGAATAGGGAATAGGGAATAGGATTAAGAGTCATTACAATCCCCAATCCCCAATCCCCAATCCCCTAATTAAAAAACGATCGCGCTAAAAAGAAACTCGAAATCGACTTAGCATCAACAAATTCACCATCCAAAATAGCCTTTTCCAACTGTTCTGGACTCCAAATCAGAACTTCGATATCTTCATCGTCATCTTGTGCAGGGGGTTTTTCGAGTTTTTCCAAATCCTGGGCAATAAAAGCATAAATAATTTCGTCAGAATAACCAGGTGCAAGGAAAAATTCACCAAGTTTCTGCCATGTTTTGGCAGTATATCCCGTTTCCTCCTGAATTTCCCGCTTTACAGTATCTAACGCCTCCTCATTGAGTTCCACCGTACCTGCGGGAAACTCCAAAACCCTAGTTCCGACAGCAAAGCGATATTGACGTACAAGTATAAGTTTACCCTCAGATGTAACTGGTAGCGCTAAAGCCCCTCCTGGGTGACGAATGCACTCCCATTCTCCCTCCGATTTATTTGGCAACCGTAGACGATTGACCTCAAAATTAAACTTACGACCTTTGTAGAAAAGTCGTTCTTTCAGAAGTTGCGGTAATTCTCTACCTAATGACATAATCCGATGATTTTGTATGTAAACATACAGACATACATTGAAAATTCGATTTTCTGATGCATCGGTCTGTATAGATGGTGGTCAAATTAATCGCCTAAAAACAGGCTTACACCAGAACAGTCTACATCCTTAACCAGTTCTTTAATAGTTCTTTGAGAAACTGGTTCAAGCCAATCGGGGGCAATTTCCGCAAGTGGCACCAATACAAAAGCGCGATCGCCCATTCTGGGGTGGGGAATCTGCAACTTTGGTGTATTCAGAATCAAGTCATTGTATAATAACAAGTCTAAATCTAGGGTTCTAGCTCCCCAGCGATCGCGACGGATGCGTCCATATTTGTTTTCAATATTTAACAATATTTCTAATAACAGTTCTGGTATCATTTCCACTTGCAAAATGGCACAACCATTTAGATAATCCGGTTGAGGTGGTCCAACTGCCTTAGTTCGATACCAGCTTGATTTGGTCAGCAACTCGATTCCTGGGGTTTGAGCTAGTGTTTCCATTGCTGCTACCACAATCTCCTGGGAATCTCCAAGATTACTTCCGATGGCAATGGCACTTTGGGCAATTCCCCTTGGGGATATGGCGCTATTATTTAACAAGTTCTCCATAGATTAACTCTCGATGATTCGCTCTCAACTAGCTTAAATGCCTGCCGTTACACATTCTTCACAAAAACTGCTTTTTACTGCCATGTTGATTTTTCGGCTTAATTTTTTTCTCCCGGACTTAATCTTAAAAAGCAGTAAAGATAATGTATGTTTTTTAACGAAGTTACTGGGGATAAATACATTCAAAGATTAGTCAAGAGTACATACATCTAAATATCAATGGGATGCTATACTACCACAGATAATGTGATGCTCCGATGGGATTCTTTATATTTAGCTTATATTTTATTAACTAGTTAGCAACTGCTTGGGATTAAGGAACTGACGTGCTAAAGTTTACATCTTGGTTCAGGGATAAATCAACAAACTTGGATAAAGCACATACTAATAATTCAGAGTTGCCACCTGGCGATACTCATAACAATCCTCAACAGGATGAAAAATCGGCAAATGAACAGACTACAGAGGAAGAATCGACATCAGACAAGGCTGGAGGTGGCAAGCAGTTGCTCAACCAAGTTAGTCAAGTGTCGTCAACAATAATTAATAAACTTCCTGGTAGTTCCAAACCTTTATACCGACGTTTTTGGTTTTTGGCGGGTTTGGGTTTGGGTGGGGGTGCTTTGGCAGTTACTTCTAGCATCTCAAATATCGATAAGAATTTGCCAAATACAGCCGACCTGAATAGCGTTGTCCGCGAACAAACCCTAACCATCAAAGCTGGGGATGGGACAATTTTACAGCAAACAGGACCAGCAACCCGCGAAGAATTATCGCTTGAGGAAATCCCTGAAAATCTCAGAAAAGCTTTTATTGCCTCAGAAGATCGGAGATTTAACAAGCATGATGGAGTTGATGCTCAAGGGATTATGCGGGCAGTTGTTAATAACGTGCGATCGCAAAATGTCGTCGAGGGTGGAAGTACTATCACCCAGCAGTTAGCGCGGATTCTCTTCTTAAAACAAGAAAAAAGCATTTTACGTAAAGTCAAAGAGGCACGACTCGCACAGAAAATGGAGCGAGAGTTAAGCAAAGATAAAATTCTCGAACGCTATCTCAATCTTGTGTACTTAGGTTCCGGAGCTTATGGGGTAGGAGATGCCGCTTGGGTCTATTTCAGCAAACCAGTCAAAGATTTAACTTTAGCAGAAATGGCAACAATTGCTGGACTTGCCCCCGCACCTAGCCTTTATGCCCCCGATAGAAACCCCGAAACCGCTAAACAGCGTCGTAATCTCGTATTACAAAGAATGCTGGAAGATGGGGTAATTACCGCAACCGATAAACAAGCAGCCGTAGACGAACCCCTCACAGTCAAATCCAGCCCTCCCAAACGCACCGAAGTCCAATCGCCTTACTTTACCAGTTTCGTCCAAAAAGAACTACCCAAATACCTTAAACCCGAAGCCATCGAAGCGGGAGGGTTAACAATCGAAACCACCCTCGATCCAGCTTGGCAAACCGCAGCCGAAAATGCGATCGCCAAAACCCTGCGGAATCAGGGAAGCTATGAAAACTTCAAACAAGCGGCTTTGGTATCAATTGACCCCAGAAACGGACAAATAAAAGCAATGGTGGGGGGTAAAGAATTTGGAAAATACCAATTTAATCGCGTTACCCAAGCCCAGCGACAACCCGGTTCCACCTTCAAAGCATTTGTTTACGCAGCCGCGATCGCAACCGGAATGAGTCCTTACCAAGACTTCCAAGACTCCCCCCTAGTAGTAGATGGTTACGAACCAAAAAACTACGATGAAGGTTATCGGGGTTCGATGGATGTGCGAACCGCTCTCACCAAATCAATTAATATTGTGGCGGTACGAGTTCTAATGCGAACGGGATTTAATCCCACCATCGACCTTGCCCACAAAATGGGCATCAAATCCGAACTCAAACCAATGTATTCCCTAGCACTTGGTGCGGGAGAAGTAAACTTATTAGAAATAACTAGTGCCTACGGAACTTTTGCAACCCAAGGTATACACAACGAAGTCCACGGAATTACCCGTATACTCGATCGGCGAGGTGAAGAAATTTGGAAAGCCAATTTTACCCCCGAACGCGCTCTAGATACGGACAGTTCCAATATCATGACCTGGATGTTGCGGGATGTTGTCTCATCGGGCACTGGTCAGCCAGCCCAATTAAATGACAGAGCTGTTGCGGGGAAAACCGGTACAACCGATGAAGCCCGTGATTTGTGGTTTATTGGTTATATCCCTCAAGTTGTCACAGGTGTGTGGCTGGGTAATGATAACAACAAACCTACCTATGGAAGTAGCGGTACTGCTGCCTATACTTGGCGACAGTTTATGAAGGAAGTCGTCAAGGGAATGGAGGTTGAGAAATTCGCCGAACGTCCCAAACTCGAAAAGCGTAAAGGTAGTATCAAAGCCGAACCAATTAAGGCTGGAAGAGTCGTCAACCGTGCCATTGCCGACAAAGATAAAAGCGATCGCAATGGTTCCGGGGAAGATGTGCCCAGACGGAGACGACGCAGCCAAGATACAAGCTCAGACGACAATAATAACAGCGAACAAGGTTCATCAAGAAGACGCAGACGTTCTTACCAAAGCGAACAGCAAGAAGACAATACTCCCAGACGTAGTTCGAGAAGACGTTCCCGTAGCTATGATACAAATTCAGGTAGTTCAGACGGTTCATCTTCATCCCGTCGTCAACGTTCGCGACAAGTCGAATCAGATTCGTCTTCATCAAATTCCGAAAGGCGATCGCGTCGTCGTTATTCCGAACCCTCCACCGAAAATTCTGGTTCTTCTTCGCGATCGCGTCGCTCAGGTTCTTCAGGAAATTCGGAATCCGCACCTAGTTCATCACCATCATGGCGCGATCGGCTACGTCCATCCGGTGGTTCTGAAAGGTAGACTAAGAAAAAGGGTAAGTTTTACAAAAGAATTCATACCTACCCTTCTTCCGACTGGCAGATGCAACCTGAATGTTATTTTTGTACGGTCATTAGTAGCGTTACTAACAATAGGAAAAGTTACTTATGTACCTAATTATGCAAGCAGCAGCAAGCCAACAGCCTCATTTCCCCTTCGCTTCGGTTAGTGTATTAGCTCTTGGTTTTATTGCCGCAACCACAATTGGCTCAATTGCTTGGTATAACTCCAAACGTCCTGTCGGTTGGGAAGATAAAGAACGTCCCAGCGTTGTCCCCGAAGTCGAAAAAGAACAAACTCCCGGTGTGTAATTTGTCAAGATGTTCAATTGAGTAGGGGCAAACGGTTGTTTGCCCTGATTTGTATGACATTCACACACATTTGCCCTGATTTGTATAGAATCCAAACTAGAAGTGCTATAAACCCACAAATCTTTTAATTTTGCACATCAACCCAGCGTCGATAGAGTTTTTGCACTTGTCTAAGCACAGTATTGGCAATAGGTTGATTAGATTCGTCCTGTATTTTCATTAACTTGTTCAAAAGTCTGGCTTCTTCCGTCGCAACTTCACCATCACTGTAAATTAATCCACTGATGTCTTGAAGTAAACTTTCGCATTCCTCATTGCTAGGGCGATCGCCTAAATATTCATGAACCCATTCATAAAACTGATTTGGTTTAACCTGTACTAATTCGTACAACCAAGGTTTAATATCGGGGTCATTGGCGACACCTCTTTCTTGGGCTATCTGACGTAAATACTGACGTTCCTCTGGTTGAATTACGCCATCGATCCACGCTGCCCCAATCAGTATTTTTACTAAGTTTTTGACACTCGAATTGCTAATCATTATTCAGCCTCGCAATCGCGATTTATCCCTAGATGGAATATTACCAATGCTTGGCAGTAATCATGGGGAACTGTTAGTTTTTCTTAATCGCACCATAAAAAAGCCATCCATATTATGCTGGTGTGGCAAGACTTTCAGCCAACTTGCTTCATTACAATTGTTTACAAAATAATTTACCACTGGGGAATTTGGACTTGGTGGTTCAATTTTCCAATCGGGGTTGTCACTTAAAAACGACTCGATAACATTTTCATTCTCCGCAGGATGCAACGTACAAGTTGAATACACCAACACACCACCAGCTTTAACAAGCTTCGATGTCGAAGATAATAATTCCTGTTGCAATGTCGCTAATTCTTGAACGCTTGCTGGAGTTTGTCTCCATCTGGCATCTGCGTGACGGTGTAACGTTCCCAAACCCGAACAAGGAACATCAAGCAAAACCCTGTCAGCAGTATTCTGAAACTGAGTTAAATTTCGACTATCAGCACTGAGAGTTTGAATTGACTGCAATTGCGATCGCTCGACATTCTCTTCAATTTTACGCAGTCGGGAAGCAGTTTTGTCACAAGCCCAAATTTTCCCCCGATCCTGCATCAATTCGGCGATATGAGTGGTTTTGCCTCCTGGCGCAGCACATGCATCAATTATCACTTCTCCTGGTTGCGGGTCGAGGAGATACCCAACTAGTTGAGCGCTACTATCTTGAACTGTCCACCATCCTTCATCAAAACCAGGTAGATTTTTAATTGAGCCACTGCTACCAACTAAACGTAAAGCCTGCGGTAAATACGGATTTTTTCCAGTTCAATCCCAGCATCTACAAAAGCCTTTTCAACCTCCTCAACCGAACTGCGAAGCGGATTCACTCGTAAATCAATCGTTGGAGTTTGGTTCATCCACACACATAATTTTTCTGTTTCCTCCACACCAAACTGTTGCATCCATACATCAATAATCCAATCGGGGAAACTGTGGATAATTCCCAAACGTTCAATTATTGATTGGGAATCGGGGGAAGATAAAGAAAAAATTTCTTCCTTGTCTCCTTCACTCATCCTGATATACTGCCGCAACATCCCATTAACAACACCAGTCAGCTTGGCAAAACCAAATTCCTTCGCAAGTTCGACGGTGGTATTTACCGCAGCAGAAGCGGGAATGCGTTCTTGGTAACGCAGTTGGTACAAACCCAAGTGGAGAATAGTACGTAAATCTTTAGGTTGCTGGTATGCTTTCTTTTTACCAATTTTATCAATGATTGCATCGAGGGTTCTTTGACGACGAACACAACCATAAACTAATTCTGTGACTAAACGGCGATCGCGATAAGCAAAGCTTAATGCCAAAGACATATCATGAAATGGTTCCTTTGGGGCATCGCTTAGTTCTGTTTTTTGGTCTGATTTCTGGTCTAATTTTTGGGCATTTTTCTGTAATATGCGATCGAGTGCAACATCAACAAAAGCACCTTTGTGAACATCACGTAAGGCAAAATAAGCGATTTGGCGGGGAGAAGACATCTAGGATTTTGGATTTTGGATTTTGGATTTTGGATTTTGGATTTTGGATTTGGATTTGGATTTGGATTTGATTTGGATTT
>JAAUPE010000210.1 GCA_012034595.1 Calothrix sp. CSU_2_0
GTAATATCAAAAATTTGGCTGTACAAGTGCGATAGCTTTGATAAATACTTTTCAAAAATCCTCAAACAAAACCTAAAACACCGGGTTTTTCAACCAAAAATTTAGGTTTTGATGATTAGTTATTCTCAAGAAAGCCGGTTTTTCACCCAAGTGCAAAATATTAAGTGTAAAACTTTTCAATAATTGCTAACTATCAACAATTAAACTTTGATGACACATTTGCGCTAAAATTAAGTACCTCAGCAACTGACGCTGAAATTTTTTTGTCTTTATTATGGTTCAGTACACTCTCGCTCAAAGTCCAGAAATTATCCTGAACGTTCCTGGTAAAGATTCAGCCAAAGCCCGCGAAAAGGCAATGGATCAATTGATGGAACTCATGGATTCAGGCAAGTTACCAACGGAACTCGAAGAAGGATTTGGTTCTCAACAATTAATAGAAGTCAAAGAAACGGTTGCTGAGAGTGCTAGCGATGAGGACGGGATTACTCAAGCAGTGCAAATTCTTAACAATCTTGCCACGCTCAAGTTAAAAGTTCAGGAATCACGCAGCGAAGCTTTAGAAATACGCAAAGCTGTTGATATTCTTTTCTCCGACCAATCTGTAAGTGAGGAAGAAATTTCTCGACTGAAGGAAGGTTTTAAAGTTCTCAAAAACTTCGCTCAAGCGAATCTCCGCTATTTAGATGCACGCTCTAAAGCCGAACAAGCACGCGAGGTACTAGATAAAGCACTCAAATCCCCAGATAAATAATGGGAATTGGGAAATTCCTGTCTACCCAACAAATAAAAACAAAAAAAGGTAGTCAGTAAAGACTACCTTTTAATTACTGAGGCGCTAGGATTCGAACCTAGGAATGTCGGGACCAAAACCCGATGCCTTACCACTTGGCGACGCCTCATCGCATTAACACTATTTAATATAGCAGCGAACCCCTGGTTTTTGTCAAGTCTTTTTTGTGCGATCGCATAAAACATCATTGCGATGAAATTTATCTAGATCGAGAACAAAGTCAGTTTGCTCCGACTTCCCTACTATTTGAATAATACCAGTTGGATTGAGAATATGCGATCGTCAACCGAGTTGTGCGAGTTTCATTGTATGTTGGTGCGTACCGAAACTTTCCAGCAGGTTGCTGGGTTTTATTAATGACTATGCATAATTTCATAACAAAATAAAAAACCCCAATCGCAAAGCGGTTGGGGCAATATTTTATCAGGGTGCATCTACCATTCCTATATCCTCAAGCTTGCTAGCAATATCGGGACAAATTACAAAAATTAGGTTTCTAAGCAGACAGGTTGCAGTAAGTATGTTTTTCGACCAAGAATTTCGGGAAATATCTTCAACAAAAAACCCCAACCACAAGCTTATGTATAACTTAGTGATTGAGGTAAAAGTTTAATCAGGGTGCATCTATACCTCTATATCCGCTATGTTGAGAACTGCATCAGAATAAAATTAAAACAAGTATGTAGTTCTTTGCGGCTCATGGTACATAAGTGCTTAGGCAAAATTAATTATATATTGTCATTGCGTACTCCGAAGTCCAGAAGCAAGCTACGCTATACGCATACTTACAGAAGACAGGGTTCACTTAGTCGCAAGAACAAAAAATTACTTGATAACGTAACCAAAGCTGTACACGATTCTCAAAAGAATTCATAAAATCTTGATAATTGGGTAGATATGGGGATATATTCTGAAGAATTCAGCACTGAGAGCTTGGAAGTTATCGATAAATTGCGATCGCAATTTATCGATTAATCAAGAAGCGATCGCACCCAAACTGTAACTAAACGCGAACGACTTTCGTCGCGCAAGCTTCGCATACTCAAACAAACCTAACAAATCGCATACTCAAACCAACCCCTAACAAAGCGCGAACGACTTACGTCACACAAGCGATCGCATAATTAAACCAACCTTCATGACAAAGCGCGATAAGCAGAGCTTAATGCCAAGGGCATATCGCATCTCTAAACCAACCCCAGTCAAATCGCACTTTCAAATTAACCCTAACAAAATCGCATTACCAAACAGCCGTAACCAAATAAGCGATCGCATCTTCAAACAAACCCTAACTAAATCGCATCTCCAAACAAACTCTAGCTAAATAAGCGATAAGCGGAGCTTAATGCCAAGGGCATATCGCACCCAAATATATAACTAAACGCGATGTTTGGCAAAAATTAAAAAATAGTAAATATCTTCAAGTCTCGAACCAAGATATAATTTATATAATTTAAATTTTAAATAAAATCTATGGCAGAGAATATATCGACGCTGCAACAAGCAATTGATGTTGTGGAAGCACTCGAACCAGAGGAACAAGCAATATTACTCGATATTATTACTAAGCGTTTAAGTCAACAGCGTCGTCATGAATTGATAGTTGATGTAAAACAAGCCAGAGATGATTATCAAAAAGGTAATGTTAAACACGGCTCTGTTGCCGATTTAATGGCGGAGTTAGATGAGTGAAAAATTTGGTTTGGAGTGCGGGATTTGTACGCAAATTCAAGCGTTTAGTTAAGAAAAACCAACAGTTGAGGATTCAAATCGAAAAAACATTAGAATTACTGGCAGAAGACCCTTTTAATTCTAGTTTGCGTACTCACAAATTAAAGGGTGATTTAGATGGTGTCTGGTCTTGTTCGATAGATTACGACAATCGAATTTTATTTGAATTTATAGTTAATCCAGATTCGGGAGATGAAGAAATATTTTTATTAACTCTCGGTTCCCATGATGAGGTTTATTGATTAGCGATCGCAATTCCATCACTACAACCAAAAGCGCGAACGAACTCGTCGCGCAAGCTTCGCATTCTCAGATCATTACAAACCAAAACTAGCCCTCACTTCGGTAAAATAATTTTTATCAATCATCTTCTAAAATAGCTTCAATATCTCGCGCGCTGTGAATAACTCGAATAATTTCGACATCTAAATCAGAAGTACGATAAAAAATTAGATATTTCTTAAATCCCTTTATTACTTGTTGTCGAATACCCGTTAGATTGGGATTATAAAAATTACAAGGCTTTCCAATCCCTGGCATTTTACCGAGTTGTTGAAAAGTTTCTTCTGCTGCTACCAGAAACTTATCTGAAGCATCCAAGTTATATAAATGCAATGTAAGTCGCTAAATCAATTAAATCGCGGATAACTTGAGGATGTTTATTTATCCTAACCATTAACTTTTATTTCGACCCTTTGCGTTTCACTATTTTTTGATGGACTGATTGACGTATATCTTCCCAATCTTGAGGTGTCATTTCACTCTTGATTCCAGAATTCAAACCTTCCAAAAGCATTGTTTCTAAACGTTCGTTAGCTTTGCGTTTTTGGTCTTGACGCACTAACTCGCGGAAATATTCGCTAGCACTACTGTAGCCGGAGGTTTTGACCTGTTCTTCTATATAGTCTCGCATTGTGTCGGGTAGGGAGATATTCATGCTTTTCATTGTCGCAATACCTTGATTTGACTGCATTCATAATTATGGCAGTTTTGTCATTTATTGCCACATTATAGTACAGCGCTTATTTTTAACCTACCGTTGGAATTCTTTGCAAGTAAACGACCGCGATCGCATACTCAAACCAACCCTCACAAAATCGCATACTCAAACCAACCCTCACAAAATCGCACTCTCAAACCGACCTAGCTAAAACGCGATAAGCGGAGCTTAATGCCAAGGGTATATCGCAATTCCATCACAACCAAAACCCGATGGTCGCAGACCGCTCATGAATGAGCATCGCATGATATCATTTGGCAATGGTATATTGATAAGTATTGTGGGCGATTTTTTAATTTAATCAGCATGGAAATTCAAGAACTTAAAGCCCTAATCAAAGAAACAATGCGTGAAGTGCTACAGGAAGAAAGACTTCGCCTGTGTCAAATTTTAGTACCTTATGTCAGCGATGAGGAGCAAAGCGAACTGGAGCAAGATTTTGGCTCTCCTTTTGATGATGGGGATGAAGAAGTTATCGACATGACGGATTGGTTAAAAAATGGCAATCAGGTTTCGCAAAAAAGCGATTAAATTTTTGGAGAAAGCCAATCCCGAAGATGTGGAAAATATCCGCGTGCAAGTAAATCAAATTGCGAGCGCTGTTGAAGAATTGGGTGTTATTCCCTTCACAGAATTGGATATCAAAAAGATGAAGGGTGATTGGGAAGGTTTTTACAGGTTGCGTGTAGGCAAAAATAGAGTAATTTTTACACTTGATAACGATTCTAGGGATATTGAAGTTTATGTAATTGGTGCGAGGGGAGATGTTTATAAGTAAATCTCTTCTCCTGTGTTGTAATTATAACTGGAATGATAAGTGAGTTATGATGCGATCGCAATTTCATCACAACAACCAAAACGCGATAAGCGAAGCTTAATGCCAAGGGCATATCGCATCCTCAAACAATCAACGTGATCGCAATCCCATTAAAAAAAAACAGTGCGATCGCACATCCGAAGCAAAAATCAAAATGCGATCGCATCCTCAAACCTAATTAACAAGCAATGCGATCGCATACTCAAACCAACCCTCACAAAATCGCATTCTCGAACCATCCCAACAAAAAGCGCGATAAGCGGAGCTTAATACCAAAGGCATATCGCACTTTTAAACCAACACTAACTAAATGCGATAAGCGGAGCTTAATGCCAAGGGCATATCGCATTTTTGAACCAACACTAACTAAATCGCACTCCCAAACTAACCTTTACTCAATAGCGATGGCATAACAACTGCCATGAAGTATTACAGAGAATCCGTGAAGCATACATTTATCGTAAGCTAATAAATGCTGCTTATAGTGGTGCATCTCTGAGCAATGAAAACAGACACAATTTTCTATACCCTTCTACAAAATCTTCCCAGCGTTTTATTTGAACTATTAGAACAACCTCCAACTCTAGCTTTACGCTATGAATTTTCTTCTGTTGAAGTCAAAGAATTAGCACGACGTATTGATGGAGTATTTTTACCTAAATCTGACTTTCCCGAAGAACCAATTTATTTTGTCGAGGTGCAATTTCAGCCGGATGAGGATTTATATTGGCGGTTAATTACCGAGGCTGCTGTTTACTTAAATCAATATAAACCACAACGAACTTGGCAAGTTGTAGTCCTTTGGGCAAAACGCAGCTTAGATAATGGTGTTCCTCTGGCTTATCAGGCTTTATTTGCTGCTGGATATATTCATATAATTTATTTAGATGAGTTAGCTGAAGTTTCTAGTTCGTCAATTGGTTTGGGAATCATCAAGCTGGTGGTTACACCTGAAAATGAAGCTGTACAACAAGCAAGAAGTTTAATTGAAGAAGTTAAACAAGTAGATGCAGGAAACCGTCGCAATCTTTTAGAATTAGTAGAAAGGATGCTGGTTTACAAGTTTTCGTCCTATAGTCGTCAGGAGTTAGAAGCGATGTTTGAGTTAAGTGAATGGAAACAAACCCGTTTTTATCAAGAAGTGAAGGAGGAAACACAGCTAGAAAATATTCCTCCTTTACTTAAGGCAGGGTTAAGTGTAGAAAAAATAGCAGAAGCTCTTAAGTTGGATACTAAGGTAGTGCGGCAAGTTGCTAATAAGCAAAATGAAAAATAAAACAGTGAACTGACAAGTCAGCGCTTCGCGATCGCACTCTCGAACCATCCCAACAAAAAGCGCGATAAGCGGAGCTTAATGCCAAAGGCATATCGCATACTCAAACCAACCCTCACAAAATCGCACTCTCAAATCGACCTAGCTAAAACGCGATAAGCGGAGCTTAATGCCAAGGGCATATCGCATTCCCAAATCCACAAACAAGCGCGATTGACAATCCCATTAAAAAAAAACAGTGCGATCGCACTTCACTCGCTAAAGTAGTACTCAAATACTATTATAGCGAGTATACATGCTATAATAAGATATAAAAGATGGTTACAACGTTTGCATTATAAGAAATCCACTTTCAATTTGCGAGTCTGAGTATGATTGATTGTCTCAACGCCGCTCGCTATTTTATCGTTAAAGCATACGAAGATGGTAGAGAAGCAGAAATGACTAACATGAAAGTTCAAAAGCTTTTGTACTATTCACAGAGTATTCATTTAGCACTTTATGATGAGCCATTGTTTGATGACCCAATTCAAGCCTGGCGCTATGGTCCGGTTTGTCCTCGTGCTTATAGATTTTATAATGAGTTTGAAGCCAATCAGCTTCCTTTGCCAAACAAAGAGTTTCTATATGAAATACCAGATAGTGCCATAAATCTCCTGGAAGAAGTTTGGGGATATTTTGGTACATATCATGCTTACATGCTGAGTGATATGACTCATGTGGAATTTCCTTGGAAGAAAGCACGTAAGAATTTAGCACCTCAAGAAAGTTCCACAGAATCTATTTCGGTCGAAGATATGCAAGTATTGGGTTCCCAAAAATTGGAAGCGATCGAGCGCGCAAACCCAGCGTACGAAGCCACAATATCACAGGTGTTAAATAATGCTTTGAGTTCGCAATTAAGAGCACGAGTTGGTAAAGGAGAAGCAGGTGACTGGCTCAAATCCCTTCTCGATTGAGGAATCCGATAATTTTAAACGTTCGTTTAAGAAACTTGTAAAATCATTGGGAGGTGACTTTGTTGAAATTCTTGCAGAAGCGTTGGAAAATTTGATTGATGACCCCTATCCTATGCGTTCTCGAAACGAACCTTTACCTGCAAAAATCAAATTGCCAGAAGGGTGGACATTTCACAAATTAGAGATAAAAGTTGGCAAAGGTGCATCGGGTCAAGTCAGATTGATGTACATGGTAAATTTTGATAGTTTGACAATCAAATTAGTGTGGATTTATAACCACGAGCAGTTTGCAAAACGACCTGCTGATAAGGATTTAAAGGATATTATCCAAGAAATTTTGCAGTTATGAGGCTGCACTAGGCAGCGATCGCAATTTCATCACAACAACCAAAACGCGATCGCTATCTCACCACAAAAACCAACGCGATAAGCGGAGCTTAATGCCAAGGGCATATCGCAATCCCATCACAAAAACCAACGCGATAAGCGGAGCTTAATGCCAAGGGCATATCGCACTCCCAAACCATCACAACCAAAACGCGATCGCACTCCCCAGCGAACGACTTTCGTCGCGCAAGCTTCGCACTCTCCAACAAACCCCTACCAATAATCGATCGCATACTCAAACAAACCCTAGCAAAATCGCACTTCTCAACAAACCCTAATAAAATCGCACTTCCAAACCAACCCTAGTAACAAGTAATTTAGTGTAGGTTGGGTGAAGACGCACGAGTAAATTTGATGCTCTACGAATCATTTATGTGCGTCGTAACCCAACAGAAATATCTTGATTTTGAGTGATTTATCAATAACGAAAATTTAGAAAATGTGAGGGTTTATTCCTTTTCTCCGTCGTTTGTGTTGGGTTTCGCACTCGCTGACACCCAACCTACAAGAGATAGCGATCGCAATTTCATCACAACAACCAAAACGCGATAAGCGGAGCTTAATGCCAAGGGCATATCGCATTTCCAAATTCACAAACAACGCGATCGCACAAATCCACCACAACCAAAGCGATCGCACTCTCAAAACAACCCTAACTAAAACTAGCGATCGCACTCTTAAACCGACACTAACCCAAACAGCGATCGCACTCTTAAACCGACACTAACCCAAACAGCGATCGCGCTTTAGCATCAAGTTTTGATTACGCGATAAGAAAGAAAAGTAAATTCATCATTTTTTACACATTTATTGTAGGTTGGGTGAAGTGTAACGTAACCCAACATAAGGATTAATGCACTAACCGAACTATAAAATGTTGGGTTTCACTTCGTTTCACCCAATCTACGCAGAATTGCTTTACTAATTTACGTAAAAGCACTCAGACTTATTGTTCAATTTTTATGTATAAAAGTATTATCTAGTAATCAAAATTGTTAGAGAGCAATGACAATTTTCAATAATTAATTATTTTAGATTAATATGTTTGATGCAATATTTAGTATTGGTACAATAGTTATCGAACAGTTTGTTAGAACTAGTGTTGTAGAAATTATTCGTCATACTGTAGAGATAATTCGTCAGCATTGGTCTACATCTGGCAATACACAAAATTCTCCAGAGCCACATACTAATAACCAATACACCAATACAAACAGCAAAGATGTTATCGAGGATATTGAAGTAATTGATGTAGAGTTTGTTGAACTGGAAAAAAAGGTAAAACAGGACGGTAAATGTTCTCAGCAAGACCAAGAACGTAAGCAAGAACTAGAGCAATTACGCTCTGATAAATTTAAGGAATATCAAAAACTTAAATTGACAGAAATTACAGACGAACAGTGTGCAGAACCAGGCAACTATGAAACCTCAATTTTGAAAAGTGACAAGACTCATATATTGCAATTTCACATGGGTCAAGTTGTCTTAGAAAAAAAATGTAGTTGCGGAAAACCTATGATTTTACAGTCTAAGCAGCGTCTTGATGGTAGCCTTTACCAACTGAATGACTTTTTCTGGGCTTGTACTGGTTTCTACAATAATCAACCTTTACAATGTAAACGAACACAAAGATTTGCTGCTAAGGATGTAGGCTTTCTTCATAAATCTGATATTTTTGAATTGCAAGTTTCTAACCAAGATATCTCTACAATCTTTAATGAGACTTCTGTTAATAGAACAATAATTTCTCGAATAAAGTCTCATGTGAAAGAAAAGGATAATGATATATTATGTCCTATTCATCATGTACCTATGATTCTACGAGAAAAACGCGACCATTTAGGTGCTGCTCTGGATATGTTTTTTCTCGCATGTCCTCATATTGGATGTCAACAAATTGTTAAGCTAAAATCACCTGCTCAATTAGCTGCTTATTTACATCGCAAAGAAGGACGTGGAATTTTATAAACTACAATTTCATTAAAAATATAAGAGTGATATTTAATGTATGGATATATAGTCTATAGCATTTTAAATACCTGAAAGTTTTTAAAGTAGACGGAATATCTCTTAATTCACGAAAACAAAATATTTAATAAAAAAGGATGAGCGCGATCGCACTCATCCTTTTTATTATTTATCTAACAGCCATATAAATTCGTAGATTGGGTGAAGACGCAGGAGAAACTGTAAACTAAATTAATAATCGACCATGCGTTGCAATCCAGCATTTTATAACGGTTACTTAACTACTAGTATTTTGATCGAGCCAAACAAGCAAATCGGAAAGATTTGAAAAACTAAAAAATTCTTCTCCCAAAGCTTCCAATTTTTCCGTGGATAACAACTTAACACTTTCAATTATTGATGAATCGATCTCACCGAAGCGGCGATTTAGAAGACGCAAAGTATATTTCAATGCCTCCTTCTGTTCACCCCGTTCCTCACCCTTCTGTAAAATATCCTGATAAATAACCGATTCCTGCATAATATCCTCACTTAATAACTGACGAATGAAACCCTTCTCAAACCGTAAACCTGCTAAAATTTCAGTATAAGCTGCCGCATTTTGTCTTGTCTCCCTATCTGCAATTCTAGCTACTTCCTGAGCAACCTGCGATAATAGCTCCTGTGGAGAATCGGTTTGGCATAAAGAAGCTAACGGCAATAAAGCCGAATTGCCCAAAAATAAACTCGAATTCTGCTCCCACATTCTGACAGTACGATATCTGTGAATAGTCGATTCCTCTTGATATTCTTCGGTAAAAGCAATTTCATCATCGGTTTCCTGCAAAAAGATGACAACTTGCGTCACAGTACACTTGTATAAACGTTTGAGCCTGACGTAGTAATCTAACATTCGGAAAGGAATCGCAGGATTAGACTTTGTTAAAGTCTGAAACTCAATATGCAGAATTCGATTACCTGCCTGTATAAAAATCACCGAATCAGCACGAATTGGTTCTAAGCTTAATTCGGTTTTTAACACAGTAATATCAGTAGACTCTTCTCCAATTAACCACCTGACAAAATCTACTGGATACTTTTCTGCCAATATTTTACAAACATTATCAAAACTCACTGCATTTATCCCTGATTAATATTAGGAATATCATAGGAGATAATTGATTTTATCTGATATTAATTCAACTTTAGACAATCACAAAAACGCAGGGATATAGCTTATACTATATACCTGCGAAATCAATCTATTTAATTAATAGACAAATTCGATTTAGGTTCCCGAAGTCCAGGAATTGCTGTAATCGATTTGGTCTTGGGTCAAGGTATCAACAGTAATACCCATCGCTTGCAATTTCAAACGAGCAATTTCCTTATCCACATCCGCAGGAATCGAGTGAATCCCAGCAGCTAACTTACCTTTGTTCTTAACCAAATACTCTGCACCCATTGCTTGGTTAGCAAAGCTCATATCCATAACTGCGCTGGGGTGTCCTTCTGCCGCAGCCAGGTTAACCAAACGACCTTCACCGAGTACAACTACGGATTTACCGCTCTTGAGTTTATACTCTTGGGTGAAAGGACGAACGTCTTTAACTTCCGATGCTTTACCAGCAAGTGACTTCAGGTCAATTTCGATGTCGAAGTGACCAGAGTTACAAACCATTGCACCATCTTTCATCACGTCGAAGTGTTCGCTACGGATAACGTGTTTGTTACCAGTAACGGTGATGAATAAATCGCCTTGGGGTGCTGCTTGTGCCATTGGCATGACGCGGAAGCCATCCATCACAGCTTCGATTCCCTTCACGGGGTCGATTTCGGTGACGATGACGTTTGCACCATACCAGCAAGACACGCTGTTGCGCGTGTCC
>JAAUPE010000211.1 GCA_012034595.1 Calothrix sp. CSU_2_0
AAATAGATATAATGGAGCGCTCAAAAACCCTAATCCATTCAAAATCATCGCTTTCATTACTTGTCCCGGCGTGAGAGTTTCTTTTAACTTTTATTCCCACTTTTTTATTCACTTCTTCTACCAATTCCATCTCATCTATTATTCCCGCTACTATGCCCAAATGGTCTATATCTAGGACTTTTATGGCTTCTAATGCTTCGTTCATGCTTTTTCTCTTTCCACTTACCGCCTTATTATTTTATAGGAAAAAAGCCTGAAATAATTACTCTACAATCATTTCAGGCTTGAGGTTATTCAATTTTATAATTATTAAATCCGCTTTAATATCTGCGGAATGTGGGTTCAAAGATACCGAACTGCGAAGACAGAGTTCGGGGTGCGATCGCTCTTTTATTGCCGCATCCCGCGATTATGAAGTAGCCTATCAGCAGTTAAATGGGAAACATGGGGTACTCACAGATGCGATTTTGGCTGGACTTAACCCGGATATAGTTCCTGAGTTTGAGTGGGTGACTAGCGAAAAGTTAACAGTATCTGTTCGTGAAAAGCTACAAGAATACTACGATTTAGCAAAAATTCCCCAAACCCCACTGATTAGCAACCACGGGGAAGCTATTAAGCTGGTACAGGGAAAAGCAAAACCCATATCACATTCACAAAATGAGAATACTGTCAACATCCAATTTCAGCTACTTTTCCACGAAATTCTCAATGCTGACTTTAAACATCAAGTACCTGTTGTAAAAGAAGTAATACAGAAGCACCAAACGGCAGCTTTTTTGATTCACGGGGAGCAATACTGCGGACAGCAACTTTTGGTAACTCGTTTATCTCACCTCAAACCCAAGTGGAAAAATATATCACCGATTAAAGTTGATGTCGGGCAAAGGGCTGTTGGTGGTCGTTTGCCGTATTTGTGGCAACAACTGACTTCTTGGTTTGGTTTACCCAAGGATGCCCAATCCCATCAAATTATAGAACGGGTATGCGATCGCCTCCTAACCCAGGATGTAATTTTTATTTTCGACAGGGTAAACGATATGCAACCAAGGGTATTATCTGGGTGGCTCAAAGAATTTTGGCAACCACTTGTAGCTAGGGTAGAGGAACATTGTCCATCAAGCCAAAGAGATACGCACCTGTTAATGTTTCTGGTGGATAATAATGGCAGCGTTTGCAAGTCGGATATTTTGCTAGCACAGAAATTCGATGAACCAAGCTATCCTCTAACCCCCCTCCATTTACCACCCATTAGCCCATTTACAGTCGATGTGTTGGATGAGTTAATCGATCGAGTCACGACAATCCCCAAACTGCAAATGCGTACTGAGTTAACTTCCCAAATATTATTAGAAAAGTCGGAAAACGGTGTCCCAGAGTTTGTTTATGAAGAAATTTGCGATTTTTGCGGTCATAGTTGGGAAGGAGGATTGGCGAAATGGCTGATTTAGCAAGCGTACTCACCGCCAATGGCAAGCAATATTATAGTGGTAAGCCTATCTCACCCCAGGATTGCCAAGAAAACGGACTTTCTCCTTACCTCCCATCAACCGAACTCATCAAAGCCGTCAATCTCGCGATTTCCTGGAAAAACGTCCCTTATTGCTCAAAGGGGAACCGGGATGCGGTAAAACTACATTAGCTCAGGCGATCGCTCATGAGTTGAATTCACCCTATGAAGCTTGGTATATTAAATTCACAACTAGGGCAAGGGATGGACTCTACACCTACGATGCTGTAGGACGCTTGCACGATGCTCAACTTTCTCGCACGGGGGACGGAAATAATTCCAAAGTCGAGAATTTAGAAAATTATATAAAATTGGGACCATTGGGACGGGCTTTTACAAATCCAAAACGCACCGTGGTTTTAATTGATGAGATTGATAAAGCTGATATTGACTTCCCCAATGATTTATTGCGAGAGTTGGATGAGCAGAAATTTACGATTGAAGAAAAGGGGGAAGAAGTCAAAGCAAATTACCCACCTATTGTTATTGTCACCAGTAACGACGAAAAAGATTTACCCGATGCTTTTCTGCGGCGCTGTTTGTTTTATTATATTCAGTTTCCCTATGCCCAATTAGCTAATATTGTCCAGTCTCATTTTCCCGAATCTGAACCTAGTTTAGTCGAAACTGCGGTGAAACGTTTTAGCGAATTACGGCAGAAAATGGAGAAGGGGAAAGCGGGTAAAAAGGTTAGTACCAGTGAGTTGTTAGATTGGTTTGCAGTGTTGCAGCAATTTCCTAACGATGAAGTGTTGAAGCAGTTGGAGGGAGAAATACCTTTCCCCGAAGTTTTGTTGAAGAAATGGGAAGACCATTTGCGGTATTTACAACAATCATGAAACTAGAAGAACTACCACTGCTAGATATATTTAATAACCTCCGTCAACGTCATGGGTTGCCGTTGGGGGTTGAAGAGTATGTAGTGGTTTTGCGTAGTTTGGAAGCAGGTTTTGGAATTAGTAACCGTGAGAATTAGAGCAGCTTTGCTGTATGTTATGGGCAAAATCGGAGGAGGAAAATCGACTAATTCGACGGTTGTTTGGGGAGATGTGGAAACAAATAGAATCGCTTCCTGTAAATTTCGCTTCATATACACAAGAAAATTCCCCAACGTCTTTAAATGAAACTCCTTCCAGCACTGACACCTCAAGTTTAATTTCCGACTTACCAACACCGGAAAATTACGAATCTTCGCCGATCGAAACACCAACAATCAAAGAACCTCCACTTGATGAGCCATTGCCCGATTTAGAGATACCTCCCAGCATTATCCCCGAACCAGTACAATCAGTCCAAGCAGTGCGGAGTAGTCGCGGCGACAGAGAAATGAAACGCCCCCGCTATATGCTACGAACAGAATATTTCCCCGTCACCAAGCGACAAATGAAGCAATGTTGGCGTTATTTGCGTCGTCCGGTACGTCAGGGAATACCCACAGAATTAGATATGGAAGCGACGGTGGCAAAAATTGGACGTGAGGGGATTTTACTGCAACCTGTAATGATGCCACCCCGTACCAATCGCACCGATTTGGTGTTACTAATTGACCAAGAAGGTTCGATGGTGCCGTTTCACAATTTATCGCGGCAGTTAGTGGAAACGGCAGAACGGGGAGGACGGTTGAGAACAACTAATGTATTTTATTTTCACGACTACCCAGATGAATACTTGTACCGCCATCCGGCAATGCTTGATGCCAAGGCTGTTTCGGAAATATTGGAGGAAATTGGCGAACGAACTGCGGTATTAATTATTAGCGATGCCGGAGCAGCACGGGGGAATTTCGACCAAGAACGGGTTGATAATACTAAAGTGTGGATTGAGAAGTTGCAGCAGTCTGTACGCTATTTCGCTTGGCTCAACCCGATGCCGAGTGAATGTTGGCAGCAAACGACTGCTGGGGAAATTGCTCGTTTTGTCCCCATGTTTGAAATGAGTTCCCAGGGGATGAATGCGGCAATTAGTGTCTTGCGGGGTCGGTATATTGTAGTAAAAGAATTGGATGAATCTTTATGCTATTAGAGTTAAGACAATTGAGGATTCAACCGGGACAGCAACTGTTACTTGAGGACGTTAGCTGGCAGCAATTTGAAAATATTTTGGCGGAATTGGGAGAACACCGTGCAGCCAGAATTTCCTATAGTCATGGTTTTTTAGAAATTATGGTTCCCTTACCCGAACATGAAAAAGCCAAAGAAATTATTGGCGATATGGTCAAAATTTTATTGAATGAACTCAGGATCAATTATGATGCTTTAGGTTCAACTACCCTAAAAAATGAAAAAATGAGTCAGGGCGTAGAACCAGATACTTGTTTTTACATTCAAAATCAAGCGGTAGTTATTGGTAAAAATCGCATAAATTTAAGTGTAGACCCACCCCCAGATTTAGCTATAGAAATTGATTTAACTTCTCGCACGCAATTGGATAATTACCAAATTTTGGGAGTACCTGAACTGTGGCGATATAGAAAACAAGGCTTACAAATTAACGTTTTGCAAGGTGGAAAATATGTAGAGTCAAATTTTAGTCCTACTTTTCCAGATATTCCAATAATTGAGCTAGTAAATCAATATGTCCAGCAAAGTCAAGTTGTTGGTAGCAGCCAAGCAATTCAAGCTTTTAGAAATTGGCTGCGGGATAATATTTAATTTTGGCTTTTATTTGGAATGAATTATTTGCAATGGCAACCAGTTGAGGTTATCTTATGCCTACCATAAACAAAGAGCGGGAAATACGAATCGCCCAAAGAAGGGTAGAAGGGTTTGCCCAACAGTTTGGGGAAGCACACCGCAACTTGGCTCGTCATGCGGCTTTTCCTTTGGTACTTACGCCCGATTTACTCTACCAAATTTGGGCAAACTTTGTCCCCGAAGCACCTTGGACGGCTGTAGCTCATGTGTTGCTGTCGCGGTTGTGTCGGCAGGTGGGTTATGAGATGTATGAGATGGATATTGCTGATCGAAATTTGTTGTTGCGGGAATTGAAGGGGGAATTTGGGCAAGAAAGATTTGACGAGTTGGGGGAGTTTTTGCTGGATTATGTAGCCCAGCGATTGACAGATGATGACGCAGATACGCGAGATTTGCGGGAGGCTCAGGAGTGGACGGCGTTAGCTTATACTAAGCCAAGTGAGGCGGTGTACGAGTTGGCAGACAAGCTTCGCTCAATAGTAACACAAGAAAATATCACGGAATTATTCCGCTTAACAACGTTAGTAAAAACATTTACAGAGCCACTAGAAGAAGCTGGTTTTGAACCGCTACTATCTTACAGCCTTGGAATAGAGAGCTTTGCTCGTGAAAATTTAGAAGATGCAGTCGAACATCTGGGTGAGATTTTGCAAGAAAATTCTGTAGAAGTAGCTGGTGTAACCTTACCTATTCCCGAATTAGTGAAAGTTTTCTGGCGGGAACATTATTCTAAAGAATTTGAGCAATCAAAAGCAGAACAGGAGAATATTAGTTCTGTTCATAACATAGCATTATGTTCAAACTTTATAATTGCAGTTGGTGGTATTGGAGCTAAATGTGTTGAGGCAATTGTTCATTTAGCATCTATAGGTCTTTTCACAGAAGAAGCTATAGGGATTTTGTTTATTGACGCAGACGAAGCAAATGGCAATCTAGAAAGGGCTAGAAACTGTCTTCGCTATTATCAAGAAGCTTATGAGTTAATGTCGGCTGGGGATAAAAAAGAATTTCCTTGGATGAAAACTCGGATTGAATCTTTTAATTTGTGGTCACCTTTTACCCAACAATCGATGAACAAGGGTCTGAAAACATTTTTTAATTACAACACAATCAAACAAAATCAGCCAGGTTTAGGAAGTTTATTTGATGTACTTTATACACAAGAAGAAAGAGAAGTCAGTTTAGATATTGGTTTTCGGGGCAGACCAGCAATTGGCTCAGCTGTCATGAGCCAAGTTGATTTAGATACATTGGATGAAGAGCCTTGGGGAAGCTTAATTAGACAAATTGAAGTTGATATTGCTATGGGGAAAAGTCCCAAAGTATTTGGGTGCGACTCTTTTAGTGAGACACTTTAACTCTTGGCATAAAAGCTAAAACTATTGTGGAGTAAGGAGTACAGTTTCTTGTCATCCAAAAATATTTTTGTTCAAATCTCCAAAACCGCATTATATCTTTTGCTTATGATTATGACATTACGTTAAAGGAGGGCTGAAACCTGATTTTTTCGTTCGTTTTTAGCGATCGCTTAATTCGGCAAAATCAAGTTGAAAATATAATTATAGTTGTAGAAAAGCTTGTAGAGCTTAACTCAATCCTTGTTTCTGTCCTCCCAAAAGAGTCGCACCCAAAGTATTTTTATGTGGTTCTATTTTTGGAGGAATGGGAGCTTCTGGTTTGCCAATAATCGCACGGCTAATTGATAATCAATTAAAAAACACTGCCGTGCGTGATCGCGTCAAAATAGGTTGTTTGTTTGTTCTACCTTATTTCGGCTTTTCGCCCCCAGCAGGAGAAGACCCAGATGGTATATATGCCCGTTCCGAGCAGTTTTTACTAAATACGGAAGCAGCCCTGAGATACTATGTCACTCAAGGGCAAGAAATATTTGATGCGGTTTATGTACTCGGTAATGAAAATTTTTCACGAGTCCAGTTTAGTATTGGCAAAAATAGTCAACGTAATCAACCACACTTTATTGAGTTATATGCAGGTTTGGCTGCACGACACTTTTTATTAACTCCCCCGAAAGACAAGGGAGCAGTCGTATTAATCAGCCGCGAAAATAAAGATATGCTGACTTGGCAAGATATTCCAGATACAGATGAGGTCAAACAAAAACTAGTCAACGCTACTCGATTTGCCTATGTTTGGCTGGCAGAAATTACGCCAGAACTTACCCATGCTAAAACACAGGGAGCAGACAGGTTTGGCAGATTAGCTCCTTGGCTAACTCGGTTTTATCGTACTAACAACAACCAAACGAATCTACCTGATTTTTCTGAAGCCAAAGAGCAGGACACAATACAAATAATTAATCGATGGTGTCAAGAGTATTTACGTTGGTTAGCAGCTATTCATCAATGTGATTCTGAACGAGTAGCACTTTTTAATGCAGATATTTTTTCTAATCTGGACAAGCAATTAAAGGGAGAAGAACAAAATAATCTTGTGATTGGCGATAACAGGGATAAAACGAGAAAAGCACAAGATACTCCTAAACGATTAAAAGAAAAGTTAAACCCTAACCAAATAGAACCACCTAACCAAGGCACAGTTGGACTAGCAAAAGCCGTATATCTGGAATTAAGTAAACTTTGGGAGACAAACTAAATAATTATGACTTTTTTAATACTGCCAAAATTAAAGAACGATAGTGACGTTAGACCCAGTGACAAAATTGGTAAATGGGATGCACAACCCCCAAAAGCTTTTCAGGATGTAGCTTCTAGCCTAGATTACAAATCTCCAGGACGAGTTAAAAGTGTTAGTTCTGTACCTACTATGTGGGCACGTCCCATGTCGATGGAGATGGCTTTACACAACAAAGCTTATCCCATCCGCGAACAGATGATTGAACAGTGGCGGGGAATGCTGGCGGCGATCGCTCTAGCCGAAGTGCGAAGATTACCATTAACAGCGAAGTTAGTTGACTTGGATGAGTTGAGACATAAAGAAGCCTTTGCTCGTTCTTTGTATGAATTATTACCCGATCCTGTTTATACTCTGTACACCTTAGATGGGAAAAACCCCTGGCAAGATATTTACGTTTTCTCATGGGATGAGAATCCAGTAGGAATTACGACACCAAGTACCCTAGTAGTCTCTTCTGAAGAAGGGAAATGGGTTGGTTTACCTTGGTGGAATCGTGGGGATTGTCGCTTGGAGTCACCTAATAATTATCTCAATGCTAGTGAAAAAGCACTGCTGTGGCGTTGGCTAGATAATCTTCGTAACGAATTACACAACCATCGTGGTGAGCCAGAAGCAATTGATATGATTGGCGGATTGCTCAACGAGTTTCGAGATAGCTTGGGAACTTACAAAGAGCAACAACTCAGCCTGACTACCAATCCTCAGTTTTTCGGAGTGCAGATTAACAAAGGTGTATTGAGTGCTATCAATTCTCCAGTCAAAGCACAGCCAAAAGCATCTTGTGTTCGTTTAGTACCTAGTCCAGACAAAGAGAAAGCTATTAAAGAGAAAGCTATACCAGAGCTATTAATTATTGACCCCGAAATTGCTAAAGCTTGGGGCGAGTTACCGCAAAATATCTGGATATACGAAGACCAAACTTTAGCTGCTTTAAATATAGATGATTTGCGGACAGGACAAATTATCTGGAGAAACGTTGAATGGAAGGAGTCAAAAGACTTATTTTTGCCAGAATTAACTTTCATTGACTTACCAGATGCTTTACCTGGAACTGTATTTCCTAATGGAACACAAATAAATTTCAACGGTCAGGAAGTTACAGCATTAATTCCTCTTAATCCCATACTTCTTAAGTATTTAAACCCAGAAGATTTAATCAAGAAAGTTCAATTTCAATCAATTAATGGTGGTGATGGAGCAGTAGTGCGGGTAATTCTTGACCTACCTCTTTCTGGTGTTACAAATAATGACAAACAGCCTCAGAACTATCGCATTTACAAAGACTATCCTTAAAAGAAGAAAATTCCTTACATGAAGTACCAGTCTTAGAAGTATGGCCCTATTTCCGGGTAGAAGGATGGAAAGAATATTACGCTTTTTACTACGACGGTGAATTTGGTGAGGAAACTTTTCAAGTAAGTTTACCCGACGCTCAAGAACCGCATTTTCTTCAGGATGGTTTAGGTTTCTTTCAAATAGCTCGTTTGGAGGAATTTCCTTCATATATTATTTGCCAAGACAGTACGAGTAACATTGTTGGTTTAATACTCCTCAAAACAGCAGAGAAAATTCAACCGATGGGAACATGGAGAGTAGGTATAGATTTTGGCACATCTTTTACTAATGTTTATATTAATAGAAATGGCACAGTAGAACCATTACCTCTGCAAAATCTGCATCTGAAAGTAACAGATATTCAAGCAGATATTCGCAACCCTGTATTATTTGAATACTTTATTCCAGAAAGTTTTATCCCAGCAGAAAAACCTCTACCTCTATCAAGCATTTTGACAAAGAGAGGAAGTGGAAGCGGTATTCGTTTAGGCAGAGAACGTCCAATTTATGACGGACGAATCTACATTCCAGACTTCAGTAGATTTCGCTCAAAAGAGGACTGGATCGAGACCAATCTCAAGTGGGGAAATCTCATTTTAAATCGGCTTTTTCTAAAACATTTAGCTCTACATATCACAGCTTTAGCAGCTAAAAAAGGAGTTTCTCAAATTAATTGGTCTCTGTCATATCCATCTTCTTTCTCTAATAATGATAAGACTAGATATGCTCAAACTTGGCAAGATTTAACAGCAGAGTTACAAGCTAAAACAGGTATACGCCATTTTAGCCCGGAGTTAGACAATTTAGAAAATTTCCGAACCGAAAGTCTGGCTTTTGCTCAATATTTTGCTGACCAAGAAGACTATAATTTAGTCAATGCCACATGTATTGACTTAGGTGGTGGAACTTCAGATATTTCTATTTGGCAAAACAATAATTTAATTCACCAATGCTCAATCCAGTTAGCAGGGAGGGATTTATTTTCGCAATTTTTAGAACTAAATCCCAAATTTTTAGAACAAAGACTAGAAATTAAACAATCAGATTGGCAAGGATTAGAAAAAGGAAACTTTAATGCCAAGCTAGATGTATTCATGCGTTGGGAAAGCGAAAATTGGCTGAAAAATAAAAGAGCATTTGTAGAGGAAGAAGCAGACTTTCAAGGATTCCTGAGACTAATTGCAATGGGATTTGCTGGATTGTACTACTACGTGGGTACTATTTTGGGAGTTCTCTTTGACGAAAAAAAATATACCATCAACGAAATTACCCCTGTGTATATGGGTGGAAATGGCTCCCGATTGTTACATTGGTTAGCAATTGGAGGTCGATTCGATCGCCATTCTGATGTAAATAAGCTACTCAGTCGGATGTTGAGTCAAGGTTCTAGCTTCCCCGACACTGAAGAAATTACACGCTTAAGTCTAAAACCAAAAGACGAAGTAGCTTGCGGTTTAGTACTAGAACGTACAAAGTTACAAGGCTTGACAAGAAGAACTAAAGACCTAATAATTTCTGGGGAAGATTGTGAAATTAATGGTCAGCCAATTAGTTGGAGAGAACGCTTAGAGTTAGAGGGAAACATTGAAGAATTCCATGTTCCTGAAGAAATGTTGCAATTAAAAAACTTTCTCGATCAATTTAACCTAGCCTTGAAAGAGTTAAAAGTCGATGGACTTACGCCTTTACCCAACTACCAACCCAGTCAAGGGATGGAAGCGAATCAGAGACTTTGGAAAGATGTCTTAACCAGACAGTGGTTCTACCTCTTGGGATGCAACCATATAATTAGCATTTGCTCGCAGTTGATAAGCGACTTCCACCATACTCATCAAACAAGCATCCATCCCAATTAAGCCGACTTTCGATGAATGGTTGCACCAGTTTTTCTAATTGCGATCGCGTTAATGTCACTTCCAATATATTTGGGATATTAATTTGGTATTCTGTGGTTTGGGTAAGGGCAATTTTGGCTGTTTCAGCTGCGATACGAAGTTGCGATCGTAAATTATTGTCTTTGGACAATATTCTGGCTTGTCCTGTCTCTGCTTCCCAGATTGCGATCGCAGAATTTGTTGTTCCTAAATCAATCCCCAGGATATCTACTTCGCTCATCAGCTAACCCTTTGTTGAAATTACTGCTAAAAAGGTGACTAATTGACATAGTGACATAGCTTTGTGGTAGTGTTTAACTTAATTTTATAGGAAATTTCATATAAAATGAGTGACAATGAAGATAACGTAGAAATTACTTTACGTCCTCTTGTCTGGATGGGAGATTCTCGCAAAAACATTCGGGAATTTCCGGAGGATGTTCAAAAATCGGTTGGGTACGCACTGCAATTAGTGCAAGCAGGAGAAACACCTATGGAAGCTAAACCTTTAAAGGTGTTGGAAGTGGTGTCTACGAAATCGTCAAACGCTACGATACCGATACCTACAGAGCGGTTTACGCTGTTAAGATAGGTGAAACAGTAGAACTCTTGCATAAATATTTTGTGGTATGATAGTGGGTTATTTTGAACTCAATTTCAGGAAGAGAAAATAGTAATAACTTAACCAAGTTTTTCGACTCAGTTCGATCAGGCGATCGCTAACT
>JAAUPE010000212.1 GCA_012034595.1 Calothrix sp. CSU_2_0
CACTCCCCTCATTCCCCATCCCCCATCCCCTATTCCTTAATTAACATTTTGCCAAACACCGGAAAAAATACTTTCACAGGCTGTCCCGATTCTTAATAAATCTTCCTTGAAAAGAGGGGGCCAGTCAATCCCATTTTTACGTCCGATCGCAAATAATTGCTGTGTCTTAATTGTTAGTAAGTATAAAGCATTAGCAAGTTGACGATCTATTGTATTCGCTTCTTTTAGAGCTTCAAACACTACTTTTAGAGCAAGTAAAATCGAAGTTATTTGACCGGGTACGGGTGGTTTTCCCTGCTGCATTCGTAACAACAGAGTATCCGGGTGTTCTTCCGTTGCGATCGCTTGGTCTAAAAGTATTTTGCGCGCAGTATCGTAATTCATTCTTCTAGGTTATCAGGGAATGGGTAATTTGTAATACTGTATATTTTGAGAGATGCAATATATTACGTAAATCTTCCGGGGAATATCCAATTAAGGCAAATTTTGCGTCTCTAAATGCGGCAATTGTCGCAATGTCCACAATGCCAATTCTCTACATTTTGATTAAAGCCAAACCCGTTTAACAAAAAATTCCAGCGACATTGTTTGGTGTGCAAATATTGGTGCATTTGCTTGGTTGCGTTTAATTGGGGATTTGTTTTAACGCTAAAAGCATTAAGTACTGTGGTTGCTTTGGGGTTATTTAGCTGAATTATATAATTAAATGGGTCTAACCATTTTAATTGATTGTTGCTGTGGAGAAGTGAGAGTGCGACTGTGCTATGGGGAAATTTTTGTGCGATCGCTTCTATTTGTCCTTGTTGCGGTAGCTTTTTAATAAGTTGCTGTGCAGTTTGTTGCTGTTCGCGAATTTTATTTTCAAAAAACTGTTGTCTCTGCTTGTCTTCGTTATCTAACCATCCTGTAGGTTCGCTAACTAAAGTCAGTGCATCGCTGGGTTCTCCATCCCTTCCTGCACGTCCAATTTCTTGCACGTATTCGGATAATAATAATGGTGCATGAAAATGGACTACCCAACGGACATTTGGTTTGTTTATTCCCATTCCAAATGCACTGGTACAAACCACAAATTGAATTTTATCATTTATCCAATTGGTTTCAATTTGACGACGTTCTTCTCCACCTAATCCGGCGTGGTATGCTGCTGTTTGATAACCCAATTTTTCTAACCATATAGCTAAATCTTCGCTATCATGACGGGTACGAACGTAAACTAAACCTGATTGCTGAGGTCGATTTTTTATAAACTTTAATAATTGGTTTCTTCTACTATTTGGTGTCCAAGCAATCCGAACAATAGGGTTGAGATTTGAACGGTAGGGATTGAGTCTAAAAACTTCTGGCTTTTGTAATTCTAGTACTTGTTGAATTATTTTTTGAGCGTCAGGATTAGCAGTGGCAGTAAATGCCGCAACACTGATTTTTGTACCTATTGGTTTTGTTTTTAATAATGCCCTTCTTACTGCTCCCAATCTTCGATATGCAGGACGAAATGTATCACCCCATTGGACTAAACAATGGGCTTCATCTAATATGATAGCTGTGATATTTAATTCTGGTTTGCAGAGTCTTTCCCAAACGGGAGGACTTAATAAGGTTTCTGGAGAAAGATACAGCAAGCGTAATTTTTGATTTTCCAATGCTTGCAATATTTGTCTTCTTTGAAGTGATGATAATTCGCTGTGTAATAATGCCGCAGGTAATCTTTTTTCGCGCAATTCCTGGACTTGGTTTTCCATCAAAGCAACTAATGGAGAAATTACCAGCGTTAATCCTGTTTGAAGCAACGCTGGTAGTTGAAAACAAATCGATTTTCCTCCACCAGTTGGCATTAGAATAAGTGCATCTTTTCGTGCTAGTAAAGTATGAATTATTTCACTTTGTGGGAAGCGAAAATCCTCATAACCCCAGATATTTTGAAATGTAGCACGGACTTCCTGCCAAGACAGGGAGGATAATCGATTCATTCTGGTAGATGCTCCCTTCTCCTTGCACGGATTAGTTTGACTTGAGTATTAATATAACTGTTTACATTTATTAAATGCTTCAGTAAATTTATTGGTTATGTTCAAGTTTCACGTAAATTTCGGCAATTACCAAGGTGCTTGGATACCCGTATAAATATCATTTGATTGGCGAAGTATATTCTTTGTTACTTCACATATAGCTTTATAATTAGCTTTTTTTTAATTTGTTAATTCATAACATAAGTGTAGTCTGAATTGATTTATGTATAAGCAGAGAAAATACAAAAAAAATCCAGATAAAAAATGATTTTGATATACGGTATAACCTTGTTTCTGCCATTATTATGCTGTATGAAGCAAAGTTATTCAGGTTTTCGCGTTAGAAGAGAAATCGGGTTTTTGGGTTTATCTTAACAATTAAAGATTTCCCGTGGAGAGAAACCCAATTTCTTGAGTTTTTTGATTGTGATATTTGATTGTGATAGTTGATTGCGACATTTTAAATACGCTGATATCGCATTCCTGGTTGTTGTGAAACAAATCCCATGAGTTCCAATTGTAATAATGCACTGGAAACTAATCCCGGTTCCATTCCTGTTTGCAGAACGATCGCATCTAAAGATAATAGTTCTGCTGAAACTGTTTCGATCACCTTTTGCAGTTCTGGTGCTAAATCTGTGGGGATTTGTTGCTGTGGTGCTTCTGGTTCCGGTTCTGGTTCCGATGTCACAAAATCAAGCTGAGGAATTGCACCGAGCATTTTCAATAATTCATCAAGTTCTTTGAGGATTGGTGTTGCACCTTGCGTAAGTAGCTTTAAACAACCTTGCGATCGCACATCATCTATTCTCGCAGGTAGGGTATAAACATCACGTCCAAATTCGTTCGCAAAGTCTGCTGTAATTAATGCACCGGATTTTGCAGGTGCTTCCATGACTAGTACAGCTCGACATAAACCTGCGATAATCCGATTGCGACGGGGAAAATGGGTGCGATCGGGTGGTGTTTTACTGGAATATTCGCTAATTACTAACCCTTGGCTGAGAATTTCTTGGTACAGCTTTTGATTTTTGGCTGGATAAATCACATCAACTCCAGTTCCCAAAACTGCAATAGTACGTCCTCCCGCTTTCAGGGTTGATGCATGACTTTCGGTGTCGATTCCTTCTGCTAAACCGGAAACAACGGTAAACCCATTTTTCGCTAGCACGGTACTAATCTGTCTTGTCCATTTAATTCCGTATTCGCTGGGTTGACGGGTTCCCACAATCCCTACTAGGGGTGTTTGTCCAAAGTTTTCTTGCAGTTCTACTTCACCACGATAATACAAAACTGTGGGAGGACTGGCTGTTTCTAAAAGTAGACGGGGGTATTGGCTATCTGCGGGAGTCCAAAAAGTGGGGTTTTGAATGAGGTGTTGTGACAGAAATTTTTCAGGATGAAGATGATTTTTTTGGAAATTAATTCGCTCTTTTGCGACTTTTTGAATGGTTTGCAAACCAAAACCCTCAACTGCTCCAAACTGCTGAGAATTTGCTTCCCATGCAGTTTGCAGCGAACCAAAATGTTGATGCAAGCGTTGCAGCAATACTGGACCAATCCCCGATATCTGCGACCATGCTAACCAGTATGCACGTTCCTCTGACAATTCCCCATCCTCATTCCATTGTTGTTATGATTCCCAAATTAGGATAGGAAGTTGGGAATTTGAGCTTTTTTCTTTTTGTTAGACCACACTGGGAGAAATAAATAATCCATAAATCAGGGCAAACAGCCCAATAAAATAGGGCAAACAGCCGTTTGCCCCTACGGTATTCTCAATTGCAAATTGTATTTAACCCAACTGAGAACCGCTATATAACTATTAAGAGAACACCAATAAATTGTCCCAAAATATTGTAGGGGTTGGGTTTCCCAACCCTTCCGACTACAAGTGCCTAAGTACTAACAGAACGCTTTGTTTTCAAATAATCAAACACAGATTTATCACCAATATCGGGGGGAATTTCTTGTACTACTTTACGAGCAGCAAAAACCAAAAATAAACTTGCCCAAATACCTAACAGCACTTTTTCCCCTAGCAAGGGTAAAACACCTAACATATGTCCGAGTAGTAGGGAAGGTACAATAAAAGTTAAAAATTTGGTTTCAAAACGGTTAAAACAAAAAGCTTCTTTGAAAAAAATTCCCGTCAGAGCGGCAAATGTGAACCCAACTCCCAATATAGTCAAGGGATTCGTATAAACAGTGACGACAAAAGGTTCTGGATCGGTATGAGCAACTGCAAAGGCTGAAATTGCACCAATCAGCCAAAAAGCTTGCAGAACTCGATGTAAAACCGCCATATAAATATGAATCGTCAACAAGCTGACACCAAGGGCAATCCCAAAACCAGTATATAAAGGTGTCAGCAGCCAATAAATATCCGGGTTATTGCTGAATAACACTAAACCACTACCAGCAGCGAAACAGAGTGCTGCAACCATCAATCCAGCACGATAGATAATTACACCTTTGCGATCGCTCTCATCAATCGTAAATTCGCCAAACTGTCCTTGATATACTTCGGATGCAGAAACCATAAGGATATTTGAGGGTAAGGGTTATCAATATACTAATTCAATGTATTTAGATTAAAAAACTAATTCTACTAAAATATTTACCAAGCTAAATATATAATAAAGAGTATTTTTTCTGTAACAATCGTAACTAAATTTGTGTTATGTTATCAATACCTGATATAGATATTAATAATACCAGAGGGGTTAAATTTATGATTCGTAATAGAGTTGAAGCCGCTAAAAAAGCTCAAGAAGCTCACAAACAAAGCATTTTAAGAAGTTTAGAGCATCGCTTAGAAGTTGCCAGAACCAAAGGTGATGATAACTTGGTTCGTCAAATCGAAGCTGAAATCAGATATTTCGGTTAATTCAGTAGTTAATTCTATATATACTTTATTTTTAAAGCCTGTATATGCGGGCTTTTTTATTTTTGGTATTAAGCTGATTTCTCAACTATTCCGTAATTTCAATTGCATTCCCAATTCAACCCTGAGTTGAAATTACCTGAAAGGGAGTGTGTGGAGCATGTCACTGATATGGTTATCGGCTAAAGTAAATTAATACGGTTTGTGCTAGACCAACAATAACTCCCAAAACTCCACCCAAACTAACGATCGCTTGCAACTCATTTTTGACAATTCCCTCGATCGCAGCTTCCAAATCTGCTGGGGAAGTGGATTTTACCCGATCGACAATGACTCGATCGATGGAGAGAATAGGAATCACTTGGGCAACAATTTTTTCTAAATCCCGTTCCAAATAGCGTTCGAGTATTAATGCCAATTCGACGCTGACGGTTTCCAAAGAAGTGCTAACAACAGAAGAAGTGCTGAGACGGTTGATTAATATAGCTGCTGTATTATTCCAGTCCACAGAATCGCTTAAACCTTGGAGTAGCTCACCACCACGATTTTGCATGTAATTACGCACACTTTCACGGGTGGTTTTGCGTAACTGACGAACTGTAGTAATGGGGAGATTTTGTAGCGATAGTTCAAGGAGAAATTTTTTGATGCGATCGCGTACACTCAAATCGAGGAGAAGTTCGCGAATTCGAGCATTTGTCGCATCTTTTTCATCCAAACAATAGGTTCGCAACCGAGCTAAAGTATTTCGCAAACCAAATAAATTCGCGACAACCCAATAAGTACCGCTAGTTTTTTCACGGAAACTTTCATCAATTGTTTGGATAGTGCGATCGGTGAGAAAATCAACTATAGCCGAGCGAATTGTATCGGGGGGCAAGACTACAGTTAATAACCAATCAGCTAGACGGAAAGCTTGCTCTTCATTGAGTTGAAATTCGAGTAAAACCCGATCGAAAATTTGGTTGATTTGGGTTTCCAGAAAATCTTCCCGTCTTGCGAGTACCTTCAACAGTCTTGGTAAGGACTCACCCAACAAGTCACGCAATATTGAGGCTAATATTTTAGCGCTTTTCTGCTCTTTATCCAATTGAATTTGTTCGAGAGCCATTTGCAACAACCAATAAATTGCCCCCTGTACCCGTTCGGTTTCTAACAAACGTCGTGCCAGATTTTGCAATTCTTGAGGTGTCAGCAACGACCCCATAATTGTATCGGAAATATTTTTCGCAAGCCGTTCCTGATTCCGAGGAATTAAACCAGGAGTAAAGGGGATGCGTTTTTGACCGATATATATAGCTCGGTAAGGACGAAATAACATTTTGATGGCTATGTCGTTGGTGAAATAGCCAATAATGCCACCGAGAACCGGGGGTGATACGTATAACCAGAGGTGAGACCAATCCACTATTATGAGGGGGAAGGGGCAAAGGGTAAGGGGCAAAGGGCAAAGGGCAAGGGGCAAAGGGCAAAGGGCAAAGGGCAAGAGGAATTATTAACTCCTAATTTCTAATTCCTAACTCCTAATTCCTAACTCCTAACTCCTAATTCCTAACTTCTAATTCCTAACTATTTTTTTATAACTAGCACTCCCATCATACCGTTCGCAATGGGGTAGTGTGTGGTATCTGTGAAACCAACTTGTTGCGCGATCGCAATTTGTTCGTGACCAAGGGGAAAGCGATCTAAGCTGGGACTGATATAAGCGTACTCGTCTTTCATTCCCAATTGTGTAGCGGTGGGAACAACTAAATTATTCAAGTACCACTGTTGAAATTTTCGCATCAAGTCATTACTAGGACGGTGAAAGTCTAAAATTGCCGCTTTTGCACCAGGTTTGAGAACACGATGCAGTTCTTGCAAGCAACGGGGAATATCAATTACATTTCGCAAACCATACCCCATTGTTGCCGCATCAAAGTAATTATCCTCGAAAGGTAAATCGAGAACATCAGCTTCAATCCAAGTTACAGGGGGTTGTGGATATTGATTTTTTGATTGATTTTTTGTCCGTTCTGTTGCGACTTCGAGTAACTCGCAGGAAAAATCAACTCCATAGACTTTACCCACTTTACCCACACGTCGAGCCATACGTAAAGATAAATCCCCACTGCCGCAACATAGATCGATACATGTATCGCCGAGTTTAGCTTGGCTCCATTTCACAGCCATTTCCTTCCAAACTCGATGCTGCCCAAAACTCATGCGATCGTTGAGTTCGTCGTAGACGGGAGCAATTTTATTAAAAATATTACGTATTTGATTACCCATTATTGAAAGAACTGATTAGGAAACACCAATAAACAAGTTATGAAATGTTCGATTTCAACGCAAATCTAGATTTCTCATCTCGCTGTAAATATAAATCCTGTATTCAAATTACAAATATTTTTGGCTCTTCCGTAGGTGTTATGCTGAACTTCTAATTAAAATTATGGATTTACCTTTAAAATCAAGCCTTTCAGGCATTTATAGTCCTTGATTTTATTTCAAAGGCTTAAAAGTCAACTGTAAAAGCTATCGTTCTTGCCCAGCAGTAGATGTGAGCTATTTTATCAGTTTTTTAGCATAACAAGTAATGAAGAACCATATTTTTTTGTCAACCGTAACAAAATCTCAAATCGATGTTTAGATTACAAAATTAATTTTCGGCTTATTTACAGCTAAAAAGTAAACGCAAGAACAATACTTTCAGAGGCACAAAAATCAAACTTATACGCCTCCCGTGAGTATTAACGATATCGCATCCTAAAAGTACTGTCAATACGTACACCTATTTTCTATTTATCAAGATTCCCTGACATTCTTAACATATCAAGCTTTAGTAATTTAAATCAGAATTTAGTTAAAACATTATTTATACTTATGTAAATCCGAACAAGTAGATTAAGCTTGACTTTCAAGACAGTAGCTACCAAGAATTGTGCTAGCTACTTTGCTCGGAAAAACTAAAAAAACAACTCCTTTATCCCTTCACTGCCAATTTCCACAGCCAAAGCTGCCAGTAAAAACCCTAAAAGCTGGGTAATAATCACTTCACCTTCAGCACCAATCCATTTATCGATATTGCTAGCTAATCGCATAATCAACCAAGTTACCACCATTGCGGCAACCATCCCCACAATTACACTGACGTGGGGACTTGGAGATTCCGACATTAATAACATTACCGTTGTTAGGGTTCCTGGTCCTGCCAGCAAAGGTAAAGCGAGGGGAGTAATTGCCACATCCCGTCCTTGCTCGACAACAGGTGTATCTAAATCGCCACGCAGCATTTGTAGCGCAATTAACAGCAGCAACAAACCACCAGCTACCCGCAACGAAGCAAAACTAACATCTAAATAATTGAGAATAAACTTCCCACCGAAAGCAAACAGCAACAACACACCAATTGCCACTGCGATCGCTTTATCAATCACTCTATTTCTTTCTCCCGATTCCATCCCTTTTGTCAACACCAAAAGTATCGGGATATTGCCCACAGCATCTGCAAGCACAAAAACGGCAACAAAAGTTTTAATTAAAATCGATGTATCCACAATCTAGGTATCCACAGCAAATCGTTTTATCAGGGCTTGTTAACAAATTAACTCGAATTAGGGCATAGGTAATTGGGAATAGGGCATTGGGCATTGGGTATGGGGAAGGACAGATAATCCATTAACCATTAATAATTAACTATAAACAATTAATAACTAACTAATTTATGACTTTTTCGAGCGATGATAGTAGTTTAATAACCACCCTGCGTTATTCGACTGTTTGTTATTGAATCTATGAAGTCTTATTTAGCCGCCGCTATTCAAATGACAAGTGTGCCTGATGTACAAAAAAACTTGGCACAGGCAGAGGAATTTATTGATTTGGCTGTAAATCAAGGTGCCCAGTTGGTGGGTTTGCCGGAAAATTTTGCGTTTATGGGTGAAGAGGATGAAAAACTTGCCCAAGCAAATAGTATCGCTCAGGTGACTGAGAAATTCCTGAAAACTATGGCACAACGCTATCAAGTTACCATTCTTGGCGGTGGCTTTCCGGTTCCTACTGATTCTGGGAAGGTTTACAACACTGCTTTACTGGTTGACTCTGGGGGGCAAGAACTTAGCCGTTATCGCAAAGTCCATCTTTTTGATGTTAACGTTCCCGATGGTAATACTTATCGAGAATCTAGTACTGTGATGGCGGGTACGGAACTGCCGGAAATCTGTGGGACTGAGAAATTAGGAAATATTGGACTTTCGGTTTGTTATGATGTCCGTTTTCCCGAACTATACCGGGATTTGTCGCGTCAAGGGGCACATGTTTTGTTTGTACCTGCTGCGTTTACTGCCTTTACAGGGAAAGACCATTGGCAAGTGTTATTACAAGCTCGTGCGATTGAAAACACCTGTTACGTCATTGCTCCAGCCCAAACGGGAATTAACTATGCCCGTCGGCAAACCCACGGACACGCCATGATAATCGACCCTTGGGGAGTTATTTTAGCCGATGCCGGGGAAAAACCGGGAGTTGCGATCGCAGAAATTAACCCTGGACGAATTGAACAAGTCCGTCGTCAAATGCCCAGTCTCCAACATCGAGTATTTATTTAAGTTTGGGCAATGGGCAATGGGCAGTGGGCAATGGGCATTGGGCATTGGGCAATTGGGCAATGGAAAAATAAAAAGAAGGAAAAAAGAAGGAAGTATTTTCGTCTTGAATTTTAGTCTTTCTAATTACCCATCCCTATTCCCATGACCCATACCCCATGCCCAATATCCAGATATTATCCAGCAAATAACAACTAACTTAAATTAAATAAAAACTTTATCGACATCTGCAATTTTTATATTCACAATAGAAGCGTCAAATCCAAAATGATTGCAGAAGGTGCGACCAATTGAAGACTCGACTCATAGTCTTTTTTCTAACTGCAACTCAGTGCTTTCTTGTAGGTTGTAATCTACGAAATCCACCTCAAAGACGTGAACCTCAAGACCCTTTTACTACAGAGCAAGAACCGTTCTCTAATCCCGATCGCCGTAATAACGAGCGTAATAACGATCGCGATCGTAACAACGACCGTAACAACGACCGTAATCGCGATCGCGACAACAATGACGCGACAGAGGAGGCGATTTTGACCGCGACAGAAGAGACGACTTCGATCGCGATCGGGATAGTGATAGAGATAGAGGTAGGAATGGTGAAAGAGGAGGTGACAGAAGGTACCAAAAAAAGCACGATGTTCCAGGTTCAGCCACCAACAAAGTACATGTGACAGCACATGAAATGGCATTCCGCATGTCTCAATCAAGTGTCTCACCTGGAAAAGTTGATTTTCTCGTCACAAATACCAGTGAAATTCCGCACGAAATGGCTGTTATTAAGACTGACCTTCCTGTTAGTAAATTACCAGTTATTAATAACGGTCAACTTGATAAACAAAAAGCTGGTACTTTAGTCGGTGAAATTAATGTTTCGGAACTGAAAACAGGTGCTACTAAGTTGCTCAGTCTTGATTTAACTCCTGGTAACTACCTAATTATTTCTAACTTACCCGGACAGTTTCAAGCTGGAATGATAACTCAATTTACTGTTAAGTAATTGTCAAGTGGGTACGCAAAATATTTATACATTGCCATAAGCTCAAAGCTTTACTCTACTTAGCAATGACAATATATATTTAATTTTGCGTCACTACTGAAATTCCTTTAATTAAGCCTGGATTAACAGTTAGAGAACACCATCAAAAATACGATCCAATCCTGTGGGATGGGCATCCTGCC
>JAAUPE010000213.1 GCA_012034595.1 Calothrix sp. CSU_2_0
TCTACCAAAAACTTCGTTCGTACTCTCCCGCTACGCTTAAAGAGCAGCGTTTGTGGTTGCTGCGTACTTTCCTAGTAAATAAAAGAAAACCAGAATGGGAGAATGCAGGTTTTTTATTACCAACTATAGCGATGGTTTCGCTAGTGGTTGTGTTGATTACTGTCGCCATCTTATTTCGCTCATTTGAACGGTCTAAAAATGCCAGTAATGTACGGGTAAATGAAACAACTTTAAATGCAGCTTCTCCAGCCGTAGAGCGTGCGAGAACAAAAATTAGTAAACTATTTCAAGACCCACGATTGCCGCGTTCGACACCATCAAATACATCACTAACACAAGTCATTGACAGTAATGTCAATGAATTTACTTTTGGTGATGAAACTCCATTAAAGTTGAAGATAACTAATAATTTAAAGACAGATTTAGGGATAACAAGTACTCTTGACAACAGCGAAAAGGAGGCAAATACTAGTTGGAAATATCCAGTAGATACAGATAATAACGGCAAATTTGATAGTTATACTCTGTATGGTCTTTACTATCGAACTCCCGCGAATACAACCACTACAACATCTGGTACAACAACTACCACTTCAAAAAGAGCCAGAATACCCTTAGAAGCTAGAGCGCTACCAATGGATGAGGGTATAAGCAATAGCGCTTGTGATAGCGAGGTTGCAACTAGCGCAAATTTAATTGATGGTCAAGGTTGGTTTAAAACAGGTGGGAGGCTGAAGCGAAGTATATTTGTTTACACGACAACAGTACCAATTACAGAATTAGGTGGAGTACCTACTAGTAAACAAGGTAAATACGAAGTATATAAAGGTAATAAAGGATTTGCTGCTATTGAATACCAGCAAGACCGCGAGCGGATTCCCATCAATAACAACGCAGTATTATATGAAGATGATTTAGAAATAGCTCCTGGTGCGGGATTAAATATCAATGGTCGTATTTTTACCAATGGTAATTTGTTAACTCGTCGAGATAACGTCAGATATTATCTTGTTAGTAGTGATAAATCATGTTACTTCGCAGAAGAAAATAGCAAAATAGTTGTCGCTGGTAATGTTATTAATAGTCGTGTCAGTGAAAGTACAGATGCTGGCGGCACACCAAGGGTTGATTTATTTAATAAACCCTACACCACTCAAAACAGTAATATTAACAACACAAACAAAACTGTACCTAGCGCGACCTATGGGAACTCGGCGGCATACAATGACGAAGCTTATGTTCTTAGGATCGAGCGCCTCGTCAATGCGACTATAACTCTATATCCCAACAAGAACCAGCTACCTACAGAGGTTCAACAAGAAATAGACCGCGATATGGCAGCTGATAAAACGCTGACTTATGCGAAAGCGCGTGAAGAGCAGCTAAAGATTTACTTCAGAAGACGGACGCGAAGAGTTCCTTATGCAGAGGTTCCATTTAATGGTATTGCACTAACGAGTAATGGGATAAATTATGAAACAACCAATCCTTTATTAGGTAGTGGTGAGACCTTACGACCAGTAAATGTATGGGTATTTCCTTTCGATCCATCTGATGGTAAAACTGCAACTAATTACGCAAAGATTGGTACAAATGACAATGGTACGGATAAAATCCGGTTAGAGGCTACCGATCCAGAAGTACAAATTCAGTTGAATAAGGAAGATAAGATAGGCGATCGCATTCTGGTTGGTAATAACTTACCGCAATACTGGTTTGACACAGCAAAAATAAGTTTATTAAGGAAGCCGAAGAAGGGCAAGACATCACTGGCAAAAAGTGGGATGCGGATAGTAGTAAAACTCGCAAGCGTTTCTCCCAAGCTTACCAACTCGATAACCTGGGTATTACAGAGCGTGATGACTTTTGGGAAAAATCTGCCGCACAAAAACCCGAAGGTATTTTAGATATTGTTGGGGGTGTAAGAGTCGTCACAGGTGGTGGAATTTATCTGCCTAGTAATATTACAGGAGGCATAGCAGGTAATGCATCCACTCAATTAGCGAGCTTGCCTACGCCTACAAGCCCAGTTTCGGTATGGTCGGATTCAATGCCAATGGGGATAGATGCAAATACAGCTGCACCACAAGGAATGCCAAGTAGCACAACGCCTTATTTACGGATGCGTGCTACGGCTGTTTACCACTATCAGAAAGATACTTACAACGGAGAAGTTCCAACAGACTATCAAGCTCCAATTGCTTGCGTAAGTAGCTACTATGACCCAACTAACGCAACCACAGCCAAAAATAAAGTAGGTCTTCCAGATATTAGGTTAAGAGATACCCTATCTACTACTCCTCCTCCTAACAGAACTGTCACATCCGGGGGACTAACTAACGTAGCAACTACAGACACAGGTGGTTTATCTAATAATGGCGTTGTTTATCCCGCAACATCACTAACAATTACAACTGGTTATGAAGCCGCACTAAAATATCAAGCGCAGTTAAAGCATCCTAATGGACGACCAGTAAATGAGCAGCTTCAGAAAGCAATGGCAAAACGTGCTGCAAGCGGAAACCTGACGCTTGCTGAACAATCTGCGATCGACTCTGCGGTCTGTGCGTTAAAGATTTTTGACGGCAGTATTGGTTCTCCTAGTGATGCTGTAATTCCTCACGGTGCCATTATGGAAACTAGTTTCCTAGATGCTAGGCAAGTAAAAGCGATCGACAAGCCAGCAACGAGTGCGCGAAATTATGACTTGGATGTTGAACAACGTCAGCCTCTCGAAATTCGTACGACTGCTCTTGACTTAGATTTACTGCGAAGAAAACCAATAACTGGCACTGTTAATAGTGGCTCTGATTTTCTAATTCCTAATAGCGGTATTATCTATGCAACTCGTGAAGATGCTTTAGCCGATGCCAGCAACTCAACAAGTAAAGATGTAAGTGCAACCGACTTCAGGCTCGACCCAACCCGTCGCCCCAACGGTATTATGTTGATAAATGGTAGCGACCTGAGCCGTTATTCAACTTACAAGCCAGAAGAGAAAGGTCTAATTTTGGCATCTAACTTGCCTGTATATATCCAAGGTCAGAAAATAAATACAGCTAATGAAGGCTTCTTTAACCGCCATACAAAAGAAGAGTTCACAGATAATTCGCTAAAAGCTTTAACAGATTGGAAAGATGCCTTCTACGCCCGTACAACTCTCGATCAAAACTTTGCTTGTCGTCCTGGACAGTTTACAGCTTGTAGCACAGGCGAAACATGGCGACCAGCAAGTGTGATTGCTGATTCAATCACTGTTTTGTCCCACAACTTCAAATTGGGTTTCCGTCAAGACGGCGACTATGATTTGAGATACAACTACGACGGAAATTACACTGTTGGCTATGATGTTGATGGTGATGGCATCATAGACCCTAGCACTTCAACAAAAACAGTAACCTTAAGCGAAGTAGCCCTCAAAGTGGATATTGATGGCGATGGAATAGCTGATAAAACATCTGTAAGTATTAAGGAAAGTAATATTACAGCTACTGTTGCAGCAAGATTAAATGGCTTCTGGGAAAATAACTTTGTTACCAGTCGCAATTTTACAGATACTCAATACTCTAGTGGTACAACTGGTGCAGGTAGTTCCTACTTCAACAACTTTGTTACTCCAATTCAGCGACGGGTAACCTATTCCGAGTATGTGATGGAGATTTGCCGTAAAGCGACTGTTACAGCTTGTACTCCTGATGATTGGGTAGTTGGTTACGATGATATTAATCAGAATGGAGTCAGCGACAATGTAACAATTGATGGTGTTTCTGTCCCAGAAAAGGATATCAAAGCAAATCAATTACTTAAAGCCTTTGCAGATGCTAAAGTTACCCCTGCTACTTTTGATATAACTAAGCTTAGTGCTGGTACAACTGCAAGACCAGCGAAAGATGCAAATGATCAAGGTTATCCGCGTCGTGTTGCATTCTTAAGACATCGCACAGGTCAAACAGTCACAAATGGGAGTACGGCAATAACAGGAAATGCAAACACATTAGTTCTAGATTCTGGTACACCAGTTCCTTTAGGAATCATTGGAAGTGTTAGCAGTTTAAGAGTTAGTTACTTCCCATACACCAGTACTCTCACAATAGATAGCATACCCTACTCAGCTTATTCCAGCAGTAACCGACCACGTACTCAAGCAAATGCTTTATGGTTCAAAGGCACAAACTCAGGAACCGAAAACTTTGACCCTCAATATCCTTTGTGGATTGAAAATAGTGCCAGCTTAACAGGAACTAAACAACCACTTCTAGTACCTGTAACACAATTACAATACCCATTTATAACAACTGGGAGTGCAACTATTTCGGATAGCGGTGATGCTAGTAAAAATGGCTCCTGGCTGCAACGTGCGTTAAAAACAGAAACTAACTTAATCTTTGCCCAAGGTAATACTCCTGCACGTCCGATTGAAACAAATGGTGGTTTAGAAAACTTCGTTCGATACTTGGAGAATTGGCGTGATATCTCACATGTAGCAACAGGTGCGTTTATCCAGTTCAAGCGTAGTTCTTTAGCAACGGCTCCTTGGCAAGTCCTTACTGGTGCGGTAACAAGTAACGATATTGGTTACGGCGGAGCAAGAACGGTATTTGGATATCCACAAGGTTATCGGACATCTGTAGGAGCCGCTAATGTTGGCACTTCAACTACGGCTTCTACTTTAGGTCAAGCACCTTACTATGGAGCGCCAAATCGTTTCTGGGGTTATGATGTTGCCCTACTGACTCAAATACCTGACTTATTCTCTCAACGTTTTACAACACCTAGCGTTGCGGAGCCGAACGAGTTCTTCCGCGAAGTTGGTAGAGATGATGCTTGGGTAAAAACCCTATTGTGTGCGGCTGAAGATAATACCAAAACTAAAGCTGGTTACGATCCAGCTAATGATGTCGGTAGTGGCTTTAAATATGCCATTAGCAAAGAGCAGCGTCCTAAAGCTTGTCAATAAGGAAATAATCAATAACACATAACAGTAGGAGTAAAAAGCTAATTGTAGTTAAGAGTTACTTATCAGGTAAGGGTAGTAGTTTTCTACACTACCACCTGAATTGATTAGATGAAAAGCTAGTGTTATAAAGCCAGTTTAAATATGATTCATTGCAAAAAAAAGCAAAAATTAACCTCGAATGATTCTGGTTTCACAATTATTGAGTCATTAATGGCAATCATCGTTGTATCGATATTGATGATTGCGATCGCGCCTGCGATCGTCCTATCTGTTGCAACACGGGTACAGGCAAAACGGGTTGAGCTAGCAACTGATGCAGCAAGTAGCTACGTTGATGCTGTTCGTTCAACCACTATCGACCCGCCTCCAATTACAAAAAGAGCAACAGGTGCAACTACCGATCCAGCACCACCAGATGCCCCCTCCGGAACATTGAAATGTGAATATTCAAGTAAATATTGTGACTTACCTGTGACAAATCCCTCAACTAGTTCTTTGTTCTGTGTCAATGGAGATACTAAAGAAGGGTGTCAAAACACAAGTAATAAGGACATGGTGGTTCAAGCATTTGGATATCACCCTACTTCTACTACTCCAGAGAACGGCTACAAGTTAGGAGTACGAGTTTACAGAGCTGATGCATTTAAAACCGGAATCACTTTACAAGCGGTAAAAGATGGAGCTAAATCGCAAAAGGCTTTTGGAACAAATCTCTTATCAAAAAACAAACCACAACCACCGTTAATTGAGTTCACTACTGAAGTCACTGCTAAAGGAACTTCTTTTAGTGATTTGTGCGGTCGTTTAGAAGAAAAAGACTCTTCTGGGAAAAACATAAACCTACAATCCAAATGTTAAATCTCTGCAAGTCAAAAGAGAAACTATAATATTATGAATTTGCTTAAATGGCTATTGATTAAAAAACTAAAACATCCTCAGCAAAAATCGAGTGGCTTTACCCTAATTGAGTTATTAGTTGCCATGATTCTTGGAGTTTTAGTCATTACACCCTTACTGGGTTTTATGATTAATATTTTAGATACTGACCGCAGGGAACAAGTAAAAACAAATACAGAACAAGATGTTAAAGCTTCGCTTGAATATATTAAGCGTGACTTACAAGAGTCAGTCTACATTTATGATGCAGATGGCATAAATGAAATTAGGAAGCGTTTACCTAAATACGACAAGAAAGACACTCATTTCCCCGTGCTTGTATTTTGGAAACGGCAATTTAAGGAAAAAGGATTTAATCTTGGTACAACTGAAAAAGATGATGCTTTTGCTTATTCATTAGTTGCTTATTATATTATAAAGGATAATAACTTAACATGGTCGAAGGCTGCAAGAATCGGTAGATTTCAGTTAAGTGATGGATATGGTCCCACAGATGCGATAAAAACTTCCACACGTGATAAAGGTTTTCAACGTTTTAGCTTGAAAGGTACAGGTGACTTAAAAACTAAAATGAATGCATGGCAGCCAAGTAGTGAAACCATTACTAACGATATTGTAACTTTAACTGACTATATCGACCAAACTACAATTGATACTAGTAAAAACCCTGCACCCGCATGTCCACTTCCTCCTCCTAATACTCCCCCAGCTCCACCAATTCCCCCAATGCAACTAATACCTAAATATGGAGGTAGTGGTGATGTTGCACCGACTGCTAGTGTGAATACAAGGGGATTTTACGTTTGCGTTGATTCAACAAATACTGCTGCTGAAATTTACATACGTGGTAACGCTATAGCTAGACTTCAAAATAATAATATAAACTTCGATCGGAATCAGACAAGCGCGAACTCTTATTTTCCTCTATCTAGTATACGGGTGAAAGGTCGTGGATTTGTATTTACAAAGTAAATTTTTGATAGATATATTTTTTGAAAACCACGTAATTTATAGACCAGGTTAATTTAATATGCTGTGTCAGTTAAATATCACTAATTTAATTAGAAAAAATAAATTTTATGACTCTAATGCAACTGATGGTTTTACACTAATTGAAATGCTAGTAGTCGTAATTATAATTGGTATTTTGTCTGCGATCGCAGCCCCAAGTTGGCTTGCATTCACGAATAGACAGCGAATAAATAAAGTCAATGATGTTGTTTTATCAACATTACAAGAAGCTCAAAGAGAAGCTAAAAAGACTAAAGTTAATCAAAGTCTTTGGTTCCGTAAACAACCTAATGATATACAATATGCTGTTGTCAGCGAGAATATAGCAGTAGCAAATATCAGTATCTTGAAATGGAAATCTTTAGGAGCAGAGATAGGAGTTAATTCCAAGCAATTTGTACTGCTTACAAATATTACAGATAATAATACTGCTACTGTTCCCACAGTATCAAATTCAATCACAACAGCCAAAAAGTATATTACCTTTGATTACATGGGCATTTTGTCTAAACCCAGCTTTACAGACACAGCAGGTTTAAGGTTGGTTGTAGCAGTACCCAAAACTCCAAATTCAACAGTAGCTAGTGACACGAAACGATGTGTAATTGTGCAAACTATTTTGGGTGGAATACGAACTGCTAAAGACAAAGAGTGTGACAAGTAAGTTTAATAACAAAATAATTTTAAAAAATCAGTCATAACACTGAACATAAAACATGCACCTAAGCTTCAAAATTGATATATTAGGTGCTTTTTTTGTGCCAAAACATAACAATGAATATTGTGAATATCGACTTTACGATCGCAATTCCCACTTATAACGGTGCAGCGCGTTTACCAGAACTGCTGGAACGACTGCAAAATCAAATCAATACGGAACAATTTACCTGGGAAATTATTGTTGTTGATAATAACAGTACAGACAATACAGCCGAGGTAATTCACAATTACCAAGCAAATTGGCAGTTTCCTTACCCACTCAAATATTGCTTTGAGGCAAAACAGGGTGCTGCACATGCTCGCAAACGTGCTATTGAAGAAGCAAAAAGCGAACTCATCGGTTTTCTTGATGATGACAATTATCCCGAACCTGATTGGATTACTCAAGCTTATATTTTTGGCAATCAAAACCCGAAAAGCGGAGCTTATGCCAGCCAAGTTCATCCTGCTTGGGAAGTGGAACCACCCGCAAATTTTCAACGAATAACGCCATTTTTGGCGATTACCGAACGAGGTAATTTACCGCTTTTATATGACAAAAGCAAAAAATTATTACCTCCATCTGCTGGGTTGGTGATTCGCAAACAAGCTTGGTTAGAAAGTATCCCTGAAAATCCCGTTTTAACTGGTCGAGCTAGCGGGAATATGCTAACTGGTGAAGATACAGAAATGCTATCTTATATCCAAAAAGCTAATTGGGAAATTTGGTATAACCCCAAAATGGAAATTTATCATCAAATTCCCAAATGGCGTTTACAAAAAGATTATTTAATTCCGTTTTTTCGCGGTATTGGTTTAAGTCGTTATGTTACTAGAATGGTGAATATTCAACCTTTAGCAAGACCATTTTTTTGTTTCGCTTACATTATTAATGATGTACGAAAAATCGTTTTACATGTGATTAAGTATGGATTTTTAGTTAAAACAGAATTAGTTGCTGCTTGCGAAATGCAATTATTTATCAGCAGTTTAATGAGTCCTTTTTATCTTTGGAAAAACGGGTATTTAAAGTCAGGGGTCAAGGGTCAGTAGTCAGTAGTAAGAGGTCAGAAATCAGGTTTCAGTAATCAGGGGGTATAAGAGAATGAGAGAGGCAGCAAGGACATTTCAAGATTTGATTGTTTGGCAGAAAGCACATCAGTTTGTTTTATCTGTATATCAATTAGCAAGCAACTTCCCAAAGTCAGAAATATACGGTTTAACATCTCAATTTCGACGAGCAGCAGTTTCCGTTCCAGCAAATATTGCAGAAGGATTTAAGAAAAAAGGAGCAGCTGATAAAGCTAGATTTATGAATATTGCACAAGGTTCTTTAGAAGAATGTCGTTATTATGTCATTCTTTCAAAAGACCTTGGATATGGCGATACTTCAGAATTAATGCTTCAACTTGAGGAAGTTAGTAAACTACTAAACAGCTACAGGAAATCTATCCTGACTCCCCACTCCTGACTCCTGATTCCCAACTCCTGACTCCCACTCCTGACTCCTGATTACTGATTGCTGACTCCCACTCCTGATTCCCAACTCCTAACTCCCAACTCCTAATTCCTGACTTCTGATTACTTAATAGGGTGCATTTACCAACAGTCCACTTAATGCATTTACCACCCTATAATGTTGAAAAAAATTAATAATACTTCTACTTCCAGTGGATTCACATTACTGGAAACTTTGGTCGTGGTTTTAATCATTGGAATTTTAGCCGCGATCGCATCACCTTCTTGGCTGCAATTTATCAATACTCGTCGTCTCAATACAGCCCAAGACCAAGCATATCAAGCAATTCGTCAAGCACAAAGTCAGGCTAAAAAAGCGAAAGTTTCCTGGCAAGCAAGTTTTCGCAAACAAAATAATCTCGTTCAATGGGCTGTTCATCCAGCTAATCAACCAGTCGCTGATGGATTTTGGAATAATCTCGACTCAAATATTGATATTGATATTGGTGAGACAACTTTGGAAAAAAATAAAAGTAATGTTTACCAAGTTCAATTCGATTATCAAGGTAATGTTATTCCCCAGCTTGGAAGAATTACTTTAAAAAGCTTTAATAACTCTACACAGGCAACGAATACACTTATTCCCAAACGCTGTGTGATTGTCTCCACTATCTTAGGGGCAATGCGAACTGCTAAAGACCACGACAAAGCCGATGGAAATGGTAAGTATTGCTATTAATATAATTTTGTGGTCTAGCTAATCAAGCTACTTTGTGGAAAATTCAATAAAGCTATCTCAGCAGCATCTAATCATATTTACTCGCTATCCTGAAGCAAACCGGACAAAAACCCGGATGATACCGCTTCTTGGTGCGGAAGGAGCAGCAAATCTACAACGTCAAATGACGGAACATACTTTGTCCACAGTCAAACAATTACAAGCATTTATTAATGTTTCTTTAGAAATACGGTTCGCTGGGGGAAATCTGCAATTGATGCAAGCTTGGTTAGGTGAGAACTTATTTAGTGAGAACTTAATTTATCAAACCCAAGGGGAAGGAGACTTGGGAGAAAAATGATGCGATCGCTCTTGGATTCTTTCCACGCTGGTGCAAAAAAAACTATCATCATCGGTACGGATTGTCCTGGTATCGATTCCCAACTTCTACACACAGCTTTTGCCCATCTTGATAATTGTGACTTAGTACTTGGACCTGCGATCGATGGAGGCTATTATTTAATCGGTTTGCGATTTTCCGTCAAACAAGTATTTGGGGAATTATTTCAAAATATTGATTGGGGAACTTCGCAAGTATTCCAACAGACTGTAAATATTGCTCAAAAACTCAAACTATCTTTGAGGTACTTACAACCACTTGCGGATGTCGATCGTCCTGAAGATTTGGAGATTTGGGAAAAATTTGGATTAAGAAGATAATTCGTGATGCTCAATATTTTTTTGTTTCTAGCCCAATCCCCAATCCCCAATCCCCAATCCCCAATCCCCAATTCCCAATTCCCAATCCCCAATTC
>JAAUPE010000214.1 GCA_012034595.1 Calothrix sp. CSU_2_0
AAGATTTCTATGATTTTACGCAATTGCTCGTCTTCGATGTTGATAACGTCGAGACTTTCTAAAATTTGAGCTACTGATATATAGTCGGGTAACTGCGTCATGAAGTTCATCTTACCTGAGAACGCTACCTTTGTTTCTCTGATTTTCGGTTTTACCCCGATTTATTGAGGAGATACGATTATTATATAGTCTCTCTATTTAGCGCTTATTCTTCCCCAATGTGGAAGGTTTCGGGATTAGGTTTGAATACTAAAAAGTAGAGTTTTTAGCGGTTTTTAGTATAGTACTTGATACTTAGTGCTTAATTGTCATTTAGAATTTGTTGGTAGTTGTTAAAAATTGAGTATTTGTATTGCACAGAACAACTAACAAAGGGCTAATGGCAAAAGACTAGAGACAAGAGACTAACGAGCGATGAACTTTTCCGTAGCAACTGGATTGCCTACTGAAGTTATCTGTAAAAACTTATTGCTAAATGGAAGGGTTTATGAAGGTTAGCTTGCAGCCAGCTTTAAATGATAGCAACATCGATGGAAATCAACCGAATAGTCAGCGACAGTTGGCGATTTCGATTAGCGCGATCGCGGATTCTTTGGGTCGCAATGTACCGCTAAACCTCTGTTTAATTTTAGACCGTAGTGGTTCGATGAATGGACGACCTTTGGAAACTGTGAAAAAGGCAGCTTGCCGCATTGTCGATCGCTTAAATCCGGGCGATCGCATTAGTGTTGTTGCTTTTGACCATCGAGCTAAGGTTTTGGTATCAAATCAAACTGTTGTTGACCCAGAAAAAATCAAGCAGCAAATTAATACTCTGGCTGCTGATGGAGGTACTGCCATTGATGAGGGTTTGCAGTTAGGTATCAAAGAGTTAACGAAAGGGAATAAGGAAACGGTTTCCCAAGCCTTTTTGTTAACCGATGGCGAAAATGAACATGGCAGTAATAAACGCTGTTTGGAGTTCGCTAAATTGGCTGCTAGCTACAATCTGACGGTAAATACTTTGGGGTTTGGCGATAATTGGAATCAAGATATCCTCGAACAAATCGCCGATGGTGGTGGTGGTTCCCTATCCCATATTCAGCGTCCTGATGATGCTGAAGATAAATTTAACCAGCTTTTTAACCGCATTCAAACCGTTGGTTTAACCAATGCTTATTTGCTGTTTTCTCTGGTTCCTAAAGTCCGTTTGGCGGAACTTAAGCCTGTAGCACAGGTCGCACCGGAAACAATCGAATTACCCGTACAACAAGACCCCGATGGTCGTGTTTCAGTGCGGATAGGGGATTTGATGCGGGATGTGGAAAAAGTTGTGCTGGCAAACTTGTATATTTCGCAACTACCTTTAGGACGGCAGCCGATCGCACAGTTGCAGGTACGTTATGACGATCCGTCCCAAAATGCCACGGGGTTGCTTTCGGAAATATTCTTCATTGAAGCTGAGGTTTCGAGCGCATATCAATCTGTGGTAGATTCCGAGGTGCAACAGCATATTCTGGCACTTGCTAAATACAGGCAAACCCAGCTTGCAGAAACAAAGTTGCAAATGGGCGATCGGGTAGGAGCTGCGACGATGTTGCAAACTGCTGCCAAAACAGCCTTGCAAATGGGGGATAAAAGCGCAGCTACGGTATTGCAAACCTCGGCAACCCAACTGCAAGCGGGACAAGACTTATCGGAGAGCGATCGTAAAAAAACCAGGATTGTATCGAAGACGATTTTACAAGATTCTTAGTTCTATTTGTAATTGTCAGGTGCGTTAGTTTTTGCGTAACGCACCTTCGATATTTAATGGTACTAAGTTTGCTGTTTGACTTGAATATTTGCGTAAGTCCTTACCAATTTAATAAAAGCGAATAAATTCTAAATTCGGACTATTAATAATTAAAGTTATTAAATGAAAATAACCAAAATTCACCATATTGCCATCATCTGTTCCAACTACGATCGCTCAAAAAAGTTTTATGTTGAAACTTTGGGATTTAGTATCATCCAAGAAACATATCGAATTGAACGGGATTCTTATAAATTAGATTTAAAGGTGGGAGAAAATTCTCAAATTGAGTTATTTTCTTTTCCAAATTCACCACCAAGAGTTAGTCAGCCAGAAGCTTGTGGGTTGAGACATTTAGCCTTTGAAGTTGAGAATATAGAAGAGACGGTTTTATATTTACAATCGCAAAATATTCAAGTTGAAGATATTCGTGTTGATGAAATTACAGATAAAAAATTTACGTTTTTTCCCGACCCTGATGGATTACCTTTAGAAATATATGAAAAGTAAATCATAACTACTTAGTCTTGATACATAGCTATTTATTTTCATCTTTTTTGGAAAAGGAACATTCAACGGTAATTTTCATATTGCTTTTAGCAGTACCTTTTGTCACATAGGGAACTCCCGCTTCTCCACCGAGTTCGATACCAAATTCTAAGGTGACTTTATCTACATTCGTGTTTGCGATCGGCATTTGCTTAAAAGCATTTAAGGTATAAACTGTGTAAGCGCGAATTGTGCTTTGAATTGCTTGGAAATTTTGCGCCATTTGCTTGCGAACCGCTTCCGGACTCATTCCCTTTTCAATTAACGCTTCTTCTTCCTCTTCTTCAGTAGTCACAGGGGGAATATTTATGTCTTCTGATGCTTCGATGTAGATAATGGTGTTGTCATCTAGTTGGATGGGTGTGAGTTTAGTCATGGGAAAGATTGATTTGGCAAAAGCACAATAATTACCCATTAAAACAGGATTTCCGCAATATTACTCGGAAATCGTGGTAAATATTTTGTAGCTGTATAAGTAAAATCATTACTCAAAATAACTAAGTAAGGTCCTGCTGTTATGAGTCGAGACGCTTTGGTTGTTGGAATTAATACTTATAGTTATGAGCGTCTGAGTAATTTAACAGCACCAGGGCAGGATGCGGAAGCAGTAGCGAAGCTTTTGGAGGATTACGGTGATTTTAACGTTAGACGGCTACCCGTGACTCCCGACAAGGAAAATAATATCCCTAGAGTGGCACTTGGAAGAAAAGTTACTTTAACTCAGTTAGAAGATGCGATCGCACAATTATTCAAACCGGAAGGGAGAAATATTCCCGACACCGCACTTCTGTATTTTTCCGGTCATGGTTTACGAAAAAGTCGCGGTGGTATTCACCAAGGATTTTTAGCAACGAGTGATGTAAATCCAGATGTGGGTAACTGGGGTTTGTCTTTGCAATGGTTGCGGCAGTTATTGCAGTCAAGCGAAGTCAAGCAGCAAATAATTTGGTTAGATTGTTGTTACAGTGGGGAGTTGCTCAACTTTGCCGAAGCCGATCCAGGGGATAGGGGAAAAGGTCGAGACAGGTGTTTTATCGCCGCTTCACGGGAGTTTGAGTCAGCTTTTGAAGAAATTGGCACAAATCACAGCGTCCTCACCACAGCGCTGCTACAGGCTTTGGAACCAAAAGAGAAACAGGTGACAAACTATACTGTGGTCGATGTTATTGACCAAAATATCGCCAAATTTCCCCAGCGTCCGATTTTCGCTAATTCTGGCGGGATTATTTACCTTACCCGCACCCAGACAAAGGTCGAACAAACCAAGGAAATTGTAGAGAATGCCGTTACAAGTAATATTTGTCCCTATCGCGGCTTGCAATATTTTGACTTTACCGAGGAAGATGCGAAATATTTCTACGGTCGGCAAGCAATTACAGATACCCTAATTGAAAAAGTCCGGCAAAATAACTTTCTCGCGGTATTGGGTGCGTCGGGAAGTGGGAAATCGAGCGTTGTCAGAGCGGGTTTACTCTATCAACTGCAACAAGGAAAAAAATTATCGGGAAGTGACACCTGGCAATTACGAATTTTTCGACCTGGTGAGCATCCGTTGCAGAGTTTAGCACAGGCGTTTTTGGATACTGATTTATCGGACATTCAACGCGCATCCCAGTTACAGCAAGCAGAGGAGTTGATTAACAAAGGTTCCCAGGGTTTGGGACAATTAATTGATGCTGCCAGTTCTGAGCGGGTTATGTTAGTAATAGACCAATTTGAGGAGGTGTTTACCCTCTGCCAAAATTCCCAGGAAAGACAGCATTTTTTTGAAACTTTATTAACAGCCTTGCAACGGTGCGGCAGAAAATTATGTTTGGTATTGACGATGCGGGCTGATTTTTTTGGGAAATGTGCCGAGTATGCAGATTTAGCCGCAAAAATTCAAGAAAACCTGCTGACAATCACACCCATGAATCGGCAGGAATTAGAACAGGCAATTACCGCACCAGCAAAACAGGAAAATTTAACCGTCGAACCGGAATTAGTCGAGCAAATAATCGATGATATGGGGGATTCTCCAGGGATTTTACCTCTGTTGCAGTACACCCTGACGGAAATTTGGCAGCAACGAACCGGGGAAGGTAAATTAACCCTGGCAACCTATAGCCGTTTGGGTGGGGTGAAGGGAACGCTACAAAAACGCACAACCGAGGTGTACGAGGGTTTATCGAATGAGGAGCAGGAAGCAGCCAAGCGGATTTTTTTAGAGTTGACGCAATTGGGAGAGGGAACGGAGGATACCCGCAGACGGGTTTTATTGCGGGATTTGATACCAGCAAACAATCATGTAGAGACGCGTTCACAAAGTGTACCGAAGGTAAACTTCGCGTCTACCACAGAACAGGTAATTCAAAAATTGGCAGATGCGCGGTTAATTGTCACCCAGGAAGAAACCAGGGAAAATCAAAAAATTTGTGGTGGTGGATGTAGCGCATGAAGCGTTGATTCGTCATTGGTTGTTGTTGCGAAAATGGTTGGATGAGAACCGCGATCGGTTGAGAGAAAAGCGGAAAATTGAAGCTGCGGCGCAGGAATGGAGTAATCAAGGCAGAAAAAAGGATTATTTGTTGCCAGGTGGGCAATTAAGGAAGGTGAAAGCATGGCAGAAAGGGGAAGGGAAACAATTAGGGCTTTCACAACTGGCTGAAGAGTTTATTAAAGCGAGTGGAAAATATCGGCAAAGGGGGTTATTGCTAACTGCTGGGTGGCTGACAATTCCCATTTTGTGGCATTTTTTGTTATTGTTCCGCACTTGAGACAGCAAAGATATGATGCAGCTTTTCAAACAATCAAAAATCCTAAACAAGCCGGAACAAGGGATGCGTTGGAGCTACTAACTGAGGGATGCTGGGTGCAATATGAATGGAAACAGATGTCAGGTAATTTTTTAACTACAGCTTTATTCGGTAAGTGCCATGACCTCCGCAAAACGGACTTCAGAGGTGCCAAGCTCGGTAATGCGAATCTCATCGGTGCCGTCCTCGGAGATTGGTATCCTGTGGGAAGTGCCGACCTCAGCAGTACCGACCTCATCGGTGTCAACCTCAGCAATGCATTACTTATTGGTACCAACCTCAGCAGTACTAATTTGAGCTTTGCCGATCTCAGCAATGCTAACCTCTACGGTGCCAACCTCAGCAATGCAAACCTCAGCAATGCTAAACTCAACGGTGCCAACCTCATCAGAGCCAACCTCATCGGTGCCAACTTTACCAGTGTCAACCTCAGTAATGCTAACCTCCACGGTGCTATTTACAATAAAGTCACTAAACTACCAGATAATTTTGACCTTACCAAAGAGCAAATGTTATTGATAGCTCCTGGAGTTAATCTCAGTGGTGTTGAATTGAATAGCGTTAATTTTGATGATGCCGATTTCCGAGGTATCAACCTCAGTAATGCCAACCTCAACGAATCCATCCTCAGCAATGCCAATCTCAGCAATGCCAATCTCAGCAATGCCAATCTCAGCAATGCCAATCTCAGCAATGCCAATCTCAGCAATGCCAACCTCAAAAAAGCTATTTACAACAGAGAAACAAAACTACCTAAAAATTTTGACCCTACCAAAGAGCAAATGCTATTGATAGCTCCTGGAGTTAATCTTAGTGGCGCTGACTTGAGTTCTATTAATTTTTGGTTTACTGACTTTCAAGCTATCAACCTTACCAATGCCAACCTAGAAGGTTCAAACTTGAGTAAGGTTTACAACCTCACACCTGAGCAAGTGAAAGCTGCCAAGAATTGGGAAAAGGCAAAATATAATGACTGGCTTAGGATCAAATTGGGTTTGAAGTGAAAAAGGAAAAGGTGAAAGGGTTTTGTTTTAGCGTCATTTAGTCATTGCGAGCATGATGAAATTGAGCGAGGCGATCACGGTTTGGGGAAGTTTCAGCGAATGCGATCGCGTTTGGGGTATTTACAGGGAGTGCGATCGCGTTTTTGATAGCGTATATGCTATCATACCTCCATGCCAATTAAGATTGTGGTCGATACCAGCGTCTTTATTAGCGCTCTTATTGGCTCAACCGGACCAAGTAGAGAACTAATTCGACGCTGTTTGCAAGGCGAATATTTGCCTTTGATGGGAAACGCTTTATTTTCTGAGTATGAATCAGTCATACAGCGTCCGGAAATTATAGCTAAATGTCCTTTAAGTCTCACAGAAATTTCTGCTTTGCTTGCTTCCTTGATGAGCGTTAGCCAATGGGTTTCTATTTACTACCTATGGCGACCAAATTTAAAAGATGAAGCTGACAATCACTTAATTGAGTTAGCTGTTGCTGGTAATGCAGAAATTATCGCTACTAACAACATCAAGGATTTTCAAAGTGCTGAATTGCTATTTCCGAATTTATCAATATTAAAACCCGAAGAAATCATTAGGAGCTAAGAAAAAATGGGTACTTTAACTATCCGTTTACCAGACGACAAACACACAAGATTAAAAGAACTGGCTCAATCCAGGGGAATAAGCATCAATAAACTAATTGAAGAATTATCTACCATCGCTTTAGCAGAATTTGATGCCTATACTAGATTTAAAGCAATGGCTGCAACAGGAAACCCGGAAGAAGGCTTAAAAATATTGGCGAAACTTGACGATTTGACACAATAACAGCAACTTGATCTGCAAGGAATCAGCGATCGCATTTTGAGTTGTTGGTTGGGGAGTGCGATATGCCCTTGGCATTAAGCTCCGCTTATCGCGTTTAGAGAAAATTTTGGAGGTGCGATACTCCGCAGGCTACGCCAACGACCATCCCCTTTGGTTGCTGATTTGAAGGTGCGATACGCAAAGCGTCACCTTCGGTATCGCACATCGGAACCGACCAGATGGAAGCTATGATACTATTCATAAATATTAGGAGATAGTATGTATGTCTTACAAAATAAACATTATTATCGAAAAAGATGAAGACGGATATTACGCTTATTCTCCAGAACTTCCCGGTTGCCAAAGTCAAGGAGATACATTAGAAGAAGTCAGAGAAAATATACAAGAAGCTATCGAACTTTATTTAGAAACACTATCGGAATCAGAGAAGCAAGCACTTCAGAACAAAGAAATATTCACCATGACTTTGGAGGTAAAAGTTGCCTAAGTTACCTCGAATTACAGCAAAAGAAGCAGAAAAATTATTATTAGATGCAGGTTTTCTTCTCATTAGGAGTAAAGGTAGTCATAGAATTTATAGTCTTGCAGAAACTAGAGTTGTAGTTCCTTTTCATTCTGGCAAAATTTTGCATCCAAAGATTATCAGACAAATTTTTGCTGCAATTCAACCCACCGAAGCTGATAATATTGCTCCTGATGAAAGTGATGAGCCAATTGACGAGTAAGATAGGGCGATCGCATTTAGTTTTGAGGAATTTGGAGGGATGGCGATATGCCCTTAGCATTAATCTCCGCTTATCGCAATTGTTGGGAGAGTTTGAGAGTGCGATCGCTCTCTGGCTATCCTTAAAAGTTACAATAAGAATGGTATGATAGGAAAGGCAAAAATGACCGCAAAAGACAAAATTCAAGCTGAAATTGCCCGCCTTAACGAAGAATATCTAGATGAGCTATATATTTTAATCAAAGATTTTGCTCAAGCCAAACAACAGTTAAAAAAACCTAGCTTAATGTCAAAATTGAAACAAATCAAGATAAATGCCCCAGAGGATTTCGCTAGCAATCTTGATTCTTATCTAGCTGGTGATAAGGGTGATAAATAAAATCTTTGTTGATACGTTATTTGTGGTAGCACTAATTAATCAGCGTGACCAATATTACCAACTAGCCTCCGAATTAGCCGATAGCTTAGAAACTCACCCCTTAATTACAACTGATGCAGTGCTATTAGAAATTGGTAATGCACTAGCACGCAACTACAAAAATGAGGCTGTTGAAATTATCGAGTATTTCTTGACCTCAGATGAAATGGAAGTTGTGCGACTTACTCCAGAATTATTTGCAAAAGCATTCACGCTTTACAAAACCCATCAAGACAAAGCATGGGGTTTAGTTGATTGTATTTCTTTTATAGTTATGAAGCAAGCAGGAGTCACTCAAGCTTTGACTTTTGATCAGCATTTTGTACAAGCAGGTTTTCAGGCTTTGATGAGATAAATTGGGAAACTGAGTTGGTTTTGAGGAGCGTGAAACTTGCGTGACGTAAGTTGTTCACGTTTGCTTAGGTTGGTTTGAGAGTGCGATCGCCTATCCTAGTATTTATAGTCCTCGATTAATCCCGAAACCCATGAGTATTATTATCCCGGATGAAGTATTACAGACAACTCAAATGTCAGAAACTGAGTTGCTGACTGAAATTGCTATTATGTTGTTTCAAAAGGAAAAATTTACTTTAGCTCAAGCAAGCCGTTTTGCAAAAATGAATCAACTCCAGTTTCAACGATTACTTGCAAGTCGTCAAATACCTTTACATTATGATATTGCTGAACTCAGGGAAGATGTCAAAAGTTTGTCAGCAAATAATTGGCGATGATTATAGTTAGTGATACATCACCTATTAGTAATTTAGCTGCAATTGGTCAATTAGAATTATTGCAACAGCTTTACGGCAATCTGATTATTCCTACAGCCGTTTATCATGAACTTCTCAATTCTGGTAATACCGATCCGGCTGTTTTAGCAATTAAATCTGTAAATTGGATTCAAACTAGCTGTGTTACGAATATTACTTTATTTCAAACTTTACACAATAATTTAGATATTCGGTGAGGCTGAAGCGATTACCCTTGCTGTGGAATTAAATGCCGATCGCCTAATTGTAGATGAACGAAGGGGTAGAAACGAAGCAATTAGGTTAGGTATTCGAGTAACTGGAATATTGGGTATATTGCTAGCAGCCAAACAACAAGGATTAGTTTCATGCATACAGCCATTATTAGATGATTTGATTGCTAATGGCTTCTGGATTCGAGAAGAATTGTATGCAGAATTATTACAATTAGCCGGAGAGTGAAGCGATCGCATTTGCTTGGGTTGACTTGAAAGTGCGATCGCTTTCGATTCTAATCTAGAATCACCTAGCAGTTGCTTTGGGAACTGGTTTACATAGGCAAATCCTAATTTCTACAACTTTCAATCGCAGCGCGGAGATTACCTTGGTGTGCAGACAATAATTCCTCACCAGATTTTTTTTCAATGCCCGTCAAATGCATCAGTAAAGCCAGCTTCACCCGTTTCCCACTATGGTCGAGAAGCGAACTAGCAGCATCTCGACCCAAACCAGTTAGGTCTTCGAGAATCCGTACAGCGCGATCGCGTAATTTATTATTGGTGACTGCAACATCAATCATGCGATTGCCGTAAACTTTACCCAGGCGAACCATTGTACTAGTAGAAAGGATATTGAGTGCGAGTTTTGTCACCGTACCAGCCTTTAGTCGGGTAGAACCAGCTAATATTTCGGCACCAGTGAGCAAGCGAATATCAATATCAACATCTGCTGGAACCTGTTCGCTAGGGACGCAAGCGATAAAAATTGTTGCTGCACCCCGTTCCTTAGCAGCCTTGAGGGCACCGTGGACGTAAGGTGTGGTTCCCCCTGCGGTAATACCGACAACCACGTCATGCTTGCCGATATTATGTTCTACCATTGCGATCGCACCATCTTCGGCACGGTCTTCCATATCTTCAGAACTGCGGACTAATGCACCTTCTCCACCAGCGATGATTCCCTGAACTAATTCTGGGGGAGTGCAAAAAGTTGGTGGACATTCGGCTGCATCAAGCACACCTAAGCGTCCCGACGTTCCCGCACCAATATAAAATAAGCGTCCCCCTTGACGTAAAGAGGTAACTGTGCATTCGATAGCTTTGGCGAGTTCGTGTTTTGCAGTTGCGATCGCGGTTATGGTTTTTTGGTCTTCGGCATTAAATAATTCGACTAATTCTAAAGCGCTGAGTTGGTCTAGGTTTAAACTATTCGGGTTAACTTGCTCGGTTAAAAGATGTCCGCGTTCCTGCATATTCTGTATTGGGGATTGGGGATTGGGGATTGGGGATGGCATCGGGGATTCGGGCATCGATCCCATAGTACACGGACGGCCCGGTGGGTCGTACTCTACTAAGATCTTTTCCCTT
>JAAUPE010000215.1 GCA_012034595.1 Calothrix sp. CSU_2_0
TTAGTGAAATTGCACCATTATTAAGTATTGCAATAAAAACGTGGTTTACAATTTGCAATTTTTTAACTCCTGTAATGGCTTGAATATTGCTAACTCTCTCATTGACTTGGGTTTGAGTCAAGTTGCTGTGATGCGTGAACCTGTTCATAATGCGGTAGCAGGGGAATTTTTATTACGATTTTTACAAGCTTTAGCGAAATTTAAAGATGTTCATGAAGCTTTATTATTATCCTCGCAATATCTAAAAACCGAGAAAAATCTTACATATCCCAGTGCTTACTTAATTCCTTCTTTATTTCGTCATCCAGAAGCACCTTTATTTCAAGTTGAACCCTTTGGTATTAAGCAAAGACTCCAAAAAATCATTCCCACTCGAAAAGAAGCGATCGCACTTACAGCTTTATTATTAATTAGCTTACAAATTCCCATCCAAAATCACTTATTAGGACACAGATTATGGGTACAGTCTCTCTATCGTCAACTAACAGCAAAGGTTAGCCAGCAAGAGGCTCCTCCCGTATTAATCGTAAAAATAGACGACGAATCAATTAAAAAGTCTAAAGGTAAAATCAGCAATCCTAGACCGATGAATCGCGAATATATTGCGAGTTTAGTCAATAAGCTAACAGATAGAAACACAAAAATAATTGGGATTGACTTTGTATTAGATCGATACCAACCCCAAAATGATAAAATTTTAGCTCAAGCAATTAAAAAAGGGGTTAGTAAATCTCCCAATCCAACTTGGTTTATATTCGCGGGAGAAGAATCTGATGCCGGAGTTTGGCAGACTGTAATACCAGAAATCGCTAGTTCTAATTGGAGTTTAGATGGAGAAATAGAAATATTATTGTGTCATAATGTACAGCGTAGACCTTGTTATTTGACACTGTTACCATCATCGGGGAATAATTCAAAACCTTTCCCTCTTGCAGGTATATTAGCTTTATCGCATCAATTACAATCTTCTATCGAAGATTCCAGAAAAGATAGTAAAAATAATTCCAAAATCCCCCAACCGAAACTAGATAGTCAAAGCAATTTTTGGCAGCAGTTAAATAATTATCTCAACCAGAATAAAAGGAATACACTAGAGAATAATATTTTGAATTCACCTCGTTCTCGGTTGCAACCAATCACCTATTACAGTGCCATTATTGCCCAAACGTGGCTGCATCCGATTATTGATTTTTCCATCCCTCCCAATCAAATATATGAATCCGTTCCTGCGTGGAAATTGTTAGAACAAGATACTAAAAATCTACCCTTAGCGAACCTACAAAAACAAGTCGTTATTATCGCACCAGGGGGATATGATGAAGCGGGAATGTCGATGGATAAAGAAGATAATTTTGATGTACCCCCAGCACTAGATTTTTGGCGACTGCAACAGGGAAACAATAGCAAAATCATACCTGGTGGAGAAGTTCATGCATATATGGTGCATCATTTTCTCACGCAGAGATTGGTTATACCTATTCCCGATGTCTGGATATTGGGGATTGCTATTTTGATCGGGAAATATCTCTACTTTTTATTACGCAAACATCCTCGGTATGGTTGGCAATGGTTAATGTTACTTTCTTTACTAACGGTCGTTTATGGAATTATTAGTTTGGAAATATATATATCATCCCTAGCAATTGTAATACCTTGGTTTTTACCATCTGCAACTGTTTGGACATATTTCACATCAGCTTTTTTACGGAGAAAAATCCATGAATAATTACAACTTGATTTTATCTAGCTTATTGATATCTACGATGACTGCTACATTTATCCCCGTTTTCCCAAATCAAGTATCCCATGCACAAAAGCGTCCAGCACAGCAGTCTTTTTCTTGGTGGAATATTTTTAGGATAAAATCTCCACATAGAAGGGGTAAAGGTGGAGCGCGTCCAACCATAAATGGTGTTTGTATTGCTGCACCAGATCGTGGTGAGATAGTTTGGAGCGATCGCCCGTTTATAATTTGGCAAGGAAATCTGAAAAAAATCGGACTTTCTCAAGGTATTCCCGATGCGAGTGCAACTGACAATATCCAAATAGGACAGCTTTATGCAACTTATACTGGGAAACCATTACTACCTGCCCAACAATATAATTGGTCAGTAGCAATTGAGAACTCTTGGACAGGAAATATCCGGTTTAAAATCATGGAACCCCAGCAAAGACAGCGCATGACCAATGATTTGCAGCAATTGGAGCAGCAAGAAAAAGCTAAGGGAGCAACTGCTGAGGGTATCGCGTTTGCAAAAGCGAAGTATTTTTTAGAACAAGAAACCCCATTATGGTCAGATGCATTGCAGCAAGCTTACTCGGTGGACAAACCTTCACCAGAGTTAGTCAAAATGCGAGAAGAGATTGTTAAGTATTTGTGTAACCCGAATTAACCACAGGCTAAGAATTTTTAACTTTTTGAGATGCCTAAAATTAAGCCCCAAATTGTTGTTATACAAGAGTTTGGGCATTTATATCACTTTCAATATCATAAATGCTGGCATAGAGATTATTATGAGAAAAAGAAGTTGCGATCGCTGTCTATGAATCTTCAATCCGTTGTAAGTTTAAACAAGCTGCCTCTTCATATCTTAGTTGAACGGCTGGATTCAGGGCATTTTATCGCATCAGTATCAGAATTAGCTGATTGTGTAGCCGAAGCTGAAACTCGTGAGGATGCGATCGCATCTCTACAGGAAAAAATTAAAGCAAGGCTAGCAAATATTGAGATTTTGACGATAGAAGTTGCAAATAATCCCTGGACAGATTTTATTGGTATGTTTGAGGGCGATGAGGATTTTGCACAGCTGGCTGAGGAATTGCGGACAGAGCGCGAGTTAGATATCAATGGTGCAGCATGAGCCTTTGGTTGCTAGATACTGACCATGTATCGCTACTGTTGGAACGACATCCGCAAATCAGCCGTCAGGTGGCGAACCTGGGAGCAGAGGTTGTTATTTCCATCGTTACGGTTCAGGAATTGTTTAATGGCTGGGTAGTACGAATTAATGGTACGCAGAAAGTAGAGGATGTTGTGCGACTTTATGGAAAACTGAACCGTACAGTTGCTCTATTCGGACGGGTTAGGGTATTGGATTTTGATGAGAAAGCAGGTGAAACCTTTCAGCGTTTGCTAAAAGAAAATCCGACGTTATCGTAGATTTAAAATCCCTCAAAACACCTCTAGAAAAATTAGTAGAAACCAGTCGCCGTTCTCTTGGTGTTACAGGTGCTGTTATAAAAGAACGTGGTGCTGAAACTATAAACCCACCTCAACCAAGTCCAGAAAATCAAAAGAAACGCTTACAACAACTCCACGAACTCCTAATTACACCGATCGCCAAGCATCTCCCCAAAAATCCGAGCGATCGCGTAATTTTTATCCCCCATGAATCCCTATTTCTCGTCCCCTTCCCAGCGCTCAAGGATGCAAACAACAAATACCTGATTGAAAAGCATACCATCCTCACTGCTCCAGCAATTCAAGTATTAGACTACACCCGTAAAAACACAGAAACATTAAATATTGCATCTCTGCAACCGGGAGATACATTACTGGTAGGGAACCCAATTATGCCAATTACAGGGATTCCCCCCGTACAACAACGTCCTTTACCTGGTACAGAAAAAGAAGCGAACAAAATAGCTCCCATCCTCAACACTCAACCTTTAATCGGTAAACAAGCAACAAAATCTGCCGTACTGCAAAAAATATCAGCCGCCAAAATAATTCATTTAGCCACACATGGATTACTTTATGGCTTTGGGGAAAGAATACCAGGGGCGATCGCACTTGCTCCCGATACTCCTGGTGTCAACGAAGGATTGCTGAAAACAACCGAAATAATTAATTTAAACTTGAACGCAGACTTAGTAGTTTTAAGTGCTTGCGATACTGGTGGAGGCGAAATCACAGGTGATGGAGTCGTGGGATTATCCCGTTCCTTGCTGACTGCGGGAGCAGAGAGTGTAATCGTTTCCCTGTGGGCAGTTGATGATAGTTCCACCTCAGATTTAATGGTGGAATTTTACAGCCAATTACAGCAAAATCCTGACAAAGCCAAAGCCCTACGTCAAGCAATGTTAAGCACAATGAAAAAATATCCCCATCCCATACACTGGGCAGCTTTCACCCTCATTGGCAACGCAGAATAAACGGGAATTCAAAAAAAGTTTCACCCAACCACCAAATTTTGGCATATCCTCCTTTCCCCCAGAAATACATACAACCAAGAAAGCAAAAGGTACTTCCAGAACGGAAAAAACAATTGTAATTCACTCTGTCGAACGTATCTATTTCTCTTTCCCAAACACCACTCAACAATCATCAATAATTCAGGAATTGGAAAAATGAAAAAAATCACATTAGCACTTGGCATGGCTGTATTAGGTGCAATTGTCTCCAGTCCCAAAGTATTCGCAGAAAACCTCAATCAATCCGCACCAATTATTGTTGCTGAAGCATGAAAAAATATCTTCCCAATCTCCCAACCTTAACTATTCTCACAGTCATGCCAAATCCCAAATATCTTTTAAAGATGATTATCTCAACAATAACTATCAGTATTATTGCGATAACATCAACCCCAATTAATCATGCGATCGCATCGGATAAATCAGCAAACAAGTCAGAGACAACAGCAAGTAACAAAGATGATTCTCCAGTCCAACAACCGAATAAATCATCACTTGTCAAAACAGCAAAACAACTAAACGCCACACTTGTACAGTATTCAATCATCTCGAATGAATCCATCGTTGATGGTAAACCCCAAACTCAAGAATCAGAACTATATATTTGGGTCGTTAAACCTACTGGTGAAGTCGAATTTCGCAAAGTTGACTTAAAAGCTTGGGGAAAAATAGAAAAGAGTTCATTGCTCAACTTATTTAGAAGAGAACGACCCACACTTAGTGCTAGAAGTGTAGATACAAAAGGAGCTAAAATCGAAGCTAATCCAAAGGAAAATAACTCATTTCCCGATTTACAAAAATTACATCAAGTATTAATAGAACCCATCGCTAATTTATTGCCAGAAACACCCGATGAAAAAGTTATTTTTATTCCTCAAGGCGAATTGTTCACTGTTCCCTTTGCTGCATTAAAAGATGCAAATGGCAAATATTTGATTGAAAAATACACAATTTCCACTGCACCATCAATTCAGGCATTAGATTTACTTTACCAACGAAAAATTAAACGTAAAGGTGAACAACCTTTCGTCGCCAAAAATATAACCCCTGACGAATTATTAATAGTAGGTAATCCTACCGCACCAAAAACACCTCTAAAACCAGGAGGGGAAATCTGTAAATCACAACCATTACCCCCGCATTTCTCACAAATAAGATAAAAAAGTTAAGATGAGCCAAATAGAGGATAGTTGAATTAATACATAAGTAATTTTTTTGCCGAGGAGCAGATTTTTGTGTAATAACCGAATTATATCAAGATATATATAGCACAATAAAAAAGAACAATACTTAAGAGATAATCAATCAGTGTTAAAAATTGACATGGCAAATCGTTGGGTAACAATTAAGTAAATAACCCAAATCACATGCATCAAAAAATTAGCTATTACTTCCTAAATCCTTGACATTTTATTCATTATCCAGTGCAGGGCATTCGAGATAAAGATTCATAAATTACTGCAAAAACATCTTGATAAGGGCAAGCATTACTAATTGCAATTACAGTTTGTCGTTTTTGATTTTTAACTACAGCACCTAGTTTTAATAGTTTTGTGCGTATAGTTCCAATAGTTGAATTTTTAAATTCTGTCTTTGCCAAACAGGTTTCTCGCATTTCATTCATTAAAATATAGCCAATAGCTGCAAACCACAGACGTAATTGATTCCCTTCAAATGTGTGAGTGCTAGTTCTATCACTTTGTAAATCTAATTTTTGTTCTTTGAGGCAATTTTCCATATTGCCTCGTGGGCAGTACTTGTGAGTATAAAGCTGCCCTGGAGGAATTTTTCTAACAGAGAGCGAAGTCACAACAAATCTAGTTTTCACTTGTTGCTCGTTATAGTCTACCTTCGCAACAACACGGCGACTACGGCTCCAGCTATCTAATGTTTGATAATCAAGAGAAGAATACCAGACTGAATTTTTTACAAATGCTGCTGCATCTTTGTTTAAATTCGTTTCCTCAGGGAATAAGCTCTTAAAAAACTCAACTATCGGCTGTATTTTTCTCATATATTCTTGAGAGGCACGATACTTTATTGATTGTGATAGTTGTAGTAAACGAGGATTCTCTGGTACTCCTAACACATAGTCAATACCTATCTCAAACTCACACCAAGACATTATATCTTCTCTGCAATAAGCACTATCTCCGCGAATAATGATTTTGATATTTTTCCACCGCGAACGTATTATGTTTATGACTCTTTGTAATTCTTCTAATCCCCATGCTGCTGGGTCTAAATTTGATGCACGAAGTTTCGCAGCTAATAAATATTTGCCACAAAAAATATAAAGTGGTGCATAACAATATCCATGATAATAAGGATTAAAAAATGCTTCTTCTTGATGACCATGTACTAAATTATCTGTGACATCTAAATCTATTATTATCTGTCGTGGTGGCTTCTGATATGAATCCAAAAATAGCTCCACCAACAATGTTTCTATCGCTGATTCATCAAATTCTATGCGGTGATATCTACTATTTTCTCTTGAATCTACCTCTTCTGGACAATGTTCCAAACGATTCAAGGTACTTTTTCCTGCTAATTCGACTTTACATTCTTCCGAGTTTATCGCCGTTGCTACTGCAAGTGCAAATATTGGGTCTCTTCGTAAAATTTCATGGTCGTTTATATCCTCGTACCCCATGATTAAGCCATAAATTCTTTGTGCTACTAAGTTATGAACTGGGTGTACGACTTTATTCGGCTTTCGGTAATATGAAGAAACATGCTGCAAATCTCGATGTTATTTTTTTCTTTCTGTCTAATTCCGCAATTAGTGTTAATCCTGCATCCGATGTTACTGGCTCACCCTGGAAATTAACTACTAATGGACACGATTTGTCTTGTCCAAATACGAACTGTTCCGATATACAATAATTTCTGTCTGGGGTCATATTTCAAACTGCTGAGATTCTTTTGCAATATACATTTTGGCAGTTTTTGACCCCTCTTTCTTCAATCTTCGTGAGAAATGCGGGTCCTATGGTTTTAGACCCTGTAGAAGCTGCCATGATGCAATCGGAGCAATATTTGATAATCTCAGTAAAAAAGCAAAATATGTTTTAGAAGCTGATATTTCAAAATGTTTCGATAAAATTAACCACTCTGCCCTGCTAGAAAAAATTAATACATTTCCGACTTTACGAAAGCAGATTAATGCATGGTTAAAAGCCGGAGTAATGGATAATTTGGTATTCTCCAAAACCGATGAAGGAAGCCCTCAAGGTGGAGTTATTTCTCCACATATTATACCTACTAACCTGGGGGGTAAAAATGTTGATACTAACAAACAATTATTACACCGACATTGCCATGACACAAAGACTACCAATGACGGTAGTATAAGGTACTCATAACAACATTCCGAGGAATCTGGTTATACGATCGCACGCTTACAACGCCCCAAAGTATCGGAATTAACTACGATTACTGGTAGCTTCGCAGGCATTCAACCTGGACAAACGCTACAACTCAACGGCTTTTGGCGCGAACATCCTCAATATGGCTTACAGTTTCAAGTTACCAACTATAAAGAAACCAAACCAGCCACAATTACGGGTATCGAAAAGTATTTAGGTAGCGGTTTGATTAAAGGAGTTGGTCCGGTTACAGCCAAACGAATTGTCGCTCATTTCGGAATCGAAACTCTAGATATTATCGAAAATCAAATCGTTGGCGAAGCCTCTCCTTCGGAGAATCGCCTGCATGAAGTCAATGGCATCGCCAGAAAACGAATCACGATGATTAAAAAGGCATGGGAAACTCAAAAAGCCATCAAAGAAGTGATGGTGTTTCTGCAATCTCATGGCGTTTCCACTATCTATGCAGTCAAAATCTATAAAAATTATGGGGATAAGTCTATCGGAATTGTCACAACTAATCCCTATCAATTAGCTACAGATATTTACGGGATTGGGTTTCTCACTGCTGATAAAATTGCTCGTAACTTAGGTGTACCCACAGAAAGCGATTGTCATCGATGAGGCGAGTATGTTGGACTTGTTTTTGGCGTATAGTTTAATCAAAGCTGTGCCAGAAGATGGTCAAATTCTGGTGGTTGGTGATGACGATCAGCTCCCTTCCGTTGGACCAGGGAAGGTGTTAGCAGATTTAATGAATTCGGGAAAAGTACCCGTAGTGCGTCTTACTCAGATATTTCGCCAAGCCCAAACAAGTGCAATTATTAGAAGTGCCCACCAAATCAACCTTGGGCAATACCCGAATATCGAGCAAATTTCCGAAACTCCTCAATCTGATTGTTTGTGGCATGGTGGTGGGCAACAACCGGAGCATGGTGTCCAAGCAATTACTGAGTTGATTGCAGATTTTATTCCCAAGCTTGGTTTTAATCCTGTAGCCGATGTACAAGTATTATCCCCAATGACGCGGGGATTAGTGGGTACGCGCAATCTCAATAACGTATTGCAGCAGTTGATTAATCCTCCAAGTCCTCAAAAGGTTGAGGTAACAAGAGGTGGGACTGTTTTTCGAGTAGGCGATCGCGTGATTCAACTCACCAATGATTACAACCGCGAGGTATTTAACGGAGATGTGGGATTTATTACCAACATTGACACGGAGGAACAGGAGGTCATCGTACAGTATCAGGATAGAGATGTTACTTACGACTACGCAGATTTGAATGAACTTGGTTTAGCTTGGAGCGTTACTATCCACAAATCCCAAGGTTCTGAATATCCAGTGGTAATTATGCCGATATACACCCAGCACTACATGTTATTATCACGTAACTTGATTTATACGGGGTTAACTCGTGCGAAAAAATTGGCGATAATTGTTGGTTCCAAGAAAGCGATCGCTATGGCTATAAGGTCATGCATGGGCACGACGAATGGTTTCAGGAGCAGCTTCCGAAAGCCCCAGGTAGCGAACTTTACCCTGCTTCACCAACTCAGCCATTGCTCTCACTGTCTCTTCAATCGGTACGTTGGTATCTACCCGGTGGAGGTAATAAAGGTCGATGTAATCGATTCCCAGTCGCTGCAAAGAAGCATCACAAGCTTGATGTACGTATTCAGGTTTACCATTGATAGAGCGTTAGCGAAGCTTATCGAAGATACAATCGAGCCTGATTACGACACAAAATCAACACCTATTCACGCAGCTAATCGCTCCGCGAGTATTAAATCTATTATCTATATAGTATATGCACTGCATAGACAAGCCAAGGCAGTGCATAAAAATGTATATACGAACTAACTACGCAAAATCCCCCGATTCATCATCAGGGGATTTAGAATTGACTTTTAAAGACTTACGAACGCGATCGCGCCATTGCCTGAGAAACAGAAGTTCGCTTCTCAGGCTGCCAATTCCCCCAGGACTTGCTCCACTTTTACAAGTCTTTTTTCTAATTCCTCTATCTTTTGAGACTCGTTCTTATAAGGAGTCACTAAATACTGCTTCATATATTCAATTAATAGTTCTGTAGCAGAGGTATTATGCTCCTTCGCTTTTCTGATGAAAGCTTCTTTTAGCTCCTCATCAATTCGGATGTTTAATTGACCCATAGCATTTCCCATAGTTTGTCTGTCTATACATAGACTAGCTTTGTTTTTTTGTCTATGCAATGCATATACTTACTTGTTCGATATGAATAGGGGTCACGATTGATTCTGTATATACGATATCTAAAATTGCATTGACAAATAAGCTAGTCATTGTATATGCTAATTCTATGCAAATACTCATGGGATCGCTCCAAGCCTGGTAAGCAAAAGCGACCACATGAGCAACCTTTTACAGGAAATAATATTATGCATCAAATCGCCTATACAGAGCAAGTCTCCAACTGGGACAAGCGCGATCGACTAATTGTAGCGACTACTGGCAATGAAACAATAGAACAGATTGCCACTGAATGTGAAAAATTTGAATTTGACTTGCATGAAGACGGCATCTACTGCAACGAAGTCAAACTTGGCTCAGTTGGTTGCACGAATGGAAAATGGTGGGTAATACAGCACTTCCGTCTGTAATGAGGTACACTAGATTAAAATACAAATACTTTTAAATGAAGTCATACTCTATCGATCTTCGAGAAAAAATAGTTGCGGCGCATATTCAGAAAAACATTTCAATCAGGAAAGTAGCTAATATATTTTCTGTATCAAAAAGTTTAGTACAAAAGCTTGTAAAACAACAAAAAGTTGATGGAAATTTACA
>JAAUPE010000050.1 GCA_012034595.1 Calothrix sp. CSU_2_0
GGTAGGAGGTAGAGGGTAGGAGGCAGAAGGCAGAAGATAGGAGGCAGAAGGCAGAAGGCAGGAGGCAGGAGGAGTTAGAAATCAGGAGTTTTTGCATAACTTTTCGAGCTTGACAATTAATAACTAAGTTTTGTAAAGTAAAAATAGCTGTATTAAGATATATTTCTTTGCCAGAATCCAGATCAACTTACAGCTTAATGAAATAGTTGTTCGACTACGAAAATTAGTTACTTCTAGGGATTGACAATTGTAACAAATTGTTAAATGATTAATTCAATATATGAAAAGAAACCGCCTAATCGCTTCAGGTGGTCAAATGACATAAGTAAAGCAAATTTAATATATTAGAAATACTAATAATGAGTATGTACTCTTATTGGTCTACTTGCAGTACAGTTATAACCACAGGTAGATATAACTTACCTGTAAAAAATTCACAAATTATTTGCACTCATAAGAACATGACAACAACCTTGCAGCGCGGCTCTGGCTCAAATGCATGGGGACGCTTTTGTGATTGGATTACCAGCACCGAAAACCGCATATATGTAGGTTGGTTCGGAACGCTGATGATTCCAACTTTGCTTGCAGCAACCACATGCTTTATCATCGCTTTCATTGCAGCACCTCCTGTTGACATCGATGGTATCCGCGAACCAGTAGCAGGTTCATTGCTCTATGGAAACAACATCATCTCCGGTGCGGTTGTTCCTTCTTCCAATGCGATCGGTCTTCACTTCTACCCCATTTGGGAGGCTGCTTCTCTTGATGAGTGGTTATACAACGGTGGTCCTTACCAATTGGTAGTTTTCCACTTCCTCATCGGTTGCGCTTGCTACCTCGGTCGTCAGTGGGAATTGTCTTACCGTTTGGGTATGCGTCCTTGGATTTGCGTTGCTTACTCTGCACCTTTAGCATCAGCAGCCGCAGTATTCTTGGTTTACCCCATCGGTCAAGGTTCGTTCTCCGACGGTATGCCTTTGGGTATCTCTGGAACCTTTAACTTCATGATTGTGTTTCAAGCTGAACACAACATCTTGATGCATCCTTTCCACATGTTAGGTGTGGCTGGTGTATTTGGTGGTAGCTTGTTCTCCGCAATGCATGGTTCGTTGGTGACATCTTCTTTGGTTCGTGAAACCTCCGAGAACGAAAGCCAAAACTACGGCTACAAATTCGGTCAAGAAGAAGAAACCTACAACATCGTTGCTGCACACGGTTACTTCGGTCGCTTGATTTTCCAATACGCTTCCTTTAATAACAGTCGTTCTTTGCACTTCTTCTTAGGTGCTTGGCCTGTTGTTGGTATCTGGTTCACTGCGCTAGGTATCTCGACAATGGCATTCAACCTCAACGGTTTCAACTTTAACCAGTCGGTAATCGATTCACAAGGTCGGGTTATCAATACTTGGGCTGATGTAATCAACCGTGCAAACTTGGGTATGGAAGTAATGCACGAGCGCAATGCTCACAACTTCCCTCTAGATTTGGCTGCTGGTACAGAAACACCCGTAGCAATTTCTGCTCCTGCGTTGGCGACAGCCACTCCCGTAAGGAGTCTCGCAGCCTAAAAAGATTGTAGAGATGTGCTGTAACACATCTCCACAGTAAAACCAAACTACGGAGCGTCTTCTTCGGAAGGCGCTTTTTATTTCTTAGTTTGTATTGTAAAGTTTTTTTAAGTATTTTTCAACTAATTTTCAAGGTAATTCATTTTACCTTCGCTGTAGGCTATATGGGATTTTGTGAATTATTTTTATGTTGTCAGAATTAACACAAGCTATTAATAATATAAAAGTTTCCGCAGATTGGGTGGGGATTCGAGCCGTCAAAGAAACATCTTCCCATCGAAACGTCCGCGATCGCATTCCTCAACGTAATGGCAAATCTACTACATTTGGGGCGATGGTTGAGGTTTTGGTTGATGGTTGTATTGGTTATGCAGCAACAAATTCGCTCCAACAACAAGATTTACAAACCGCAGCCGAAACTGCCTATCAACAAGCTTTCTCCGCTAAAGAATGGTCTATATATAAGTTTGCTGCCGCAACTGCACGTCCGAAAGTTGTTGGTGAATACTATTCACCCCATATTAAATCTTTTGATTCCATCGGTCCGGGTGATATCAATAATGTTCTGATTCATGCTTGTAAAAGTCTTAAAGTTAACGATGCGATCGTGCAAACCGTGGCTGAAATTGTCACCACCGATCGAGAAACTTGGTTCGTCAGCAGCAACGGCTCGGAAGTGTATCAAAAGTTTATGTTTCTGAGTAGTTACTACAGTGCAACAGCACAAGATGGTGGCATCGTCCAACAGCGTACTAGTAAAGGTTGGCACGCACATACATATCAAGGTGGATTGGAATTATTCAGCGATGGAGATTTGTGGCACAACGTACAACAAACTGGCGAGCAAGCAGTAGAATTGCTGAGTGCGGAAGAATGCCCCAACACACGCACTAACTTAGTACTTGCCCCCGACCAAATGATGCTGCAAATCCATGAAAGTGTCGGACATCCCCTAGAAATTGACAGAATTTTGGGTGATGAGCGTAATTATGCAGGTGGTAGCTTTGTCAAAGTGGGTGATTTTGGTAACTTGGTTTACGGTTCAAAGTTAATGAATATCACCTTCGATCCAACCGTTCCCGGTGAAATTGCCAGCTATGGATTTGATGATACAGGGGCTGTGGCGACAAGGGAATATTTAATTAAAGAAGGTGTGTTAGAGCGCGGTGTGGGTAGCCTAGAAAGTCAAGCCAGGGCAGGTATACCTGGGGTTGCCTGTGCCCGTGCTTGTTCGTGGAATCGTCCAGCAATTGACCGCATGGCAAACTTAAATTTAGAGCCAGGAGAAGGGACATTTGAGGATGCGATCGCGAATATCGAGCATGGTGTTTACATGGAGTCTAACCGTTCGTGGTCGATTGATGACCGTCGCTACAAGTTCCAATTTGGTTGTGAATATGCCAAGCTAATCGAAAATGGCAAACTTACCAAAACTTTACGTAATCCTAATTATCGCGCCACAACACCCGAATTTTGGGGTAGTTTAGTCAAAGTGTGTAATTCTTCGACTTGGGAAATGTATGGTACTCCTTTCTGCGGGAAAGGTGAACCCAACCAAGCAATCTGGGTTGGACATGGTTCTCCTGTTTGTGTTTTTGCCAATGTTGAAGTATTTGGAGGAAGTTAGGAGTAAGGAGTTAGAAGTTAGGAGTTATAAATATTGATGATTTATGAATCTAATTCCTCAGTTTCTTCTCATTCCTAATTTTAAACTCTCCATTGCCCATTGCTCAATGCCCATTGCCCATTGCCCAATTTCGACTTTTACCATGAGTACTGAAGAATTATTTAGATTAGAAACTAGCTTCAATAAATTAGTAGAAATGCTGTTAGTAAAAAAACTAGACAGCGAGCATTTTACTGTTAAATTAAATTGCGAGCGTAGCCAATTTACTCGCTTTAATCATGCCAAAGTTAGACAAACAGGTAGCGTTGCTGATGGTTCGATACAACTAAGTTTAATGGATAATCAACGCAGTTGCTACCAAGAATTTCCCTTCACCGGTGATGGTGAAATTGACTTTAGAATTGCCTATAATGTATTGCAAGAATTACGCGAAGAATTGCCTTTATTGCCACAAGATATTTATTTAGTTTTACCATCAGGAAATAACACTAGTCGAGAAGTTAATACTGGTAAATTATTAGATATTGATTTAGTGACAAAAACAATTCTTTTACCAGTTGGTAAATTAGATTTTACAGGTATTTATGCTAGTGGAATCGTGATTAAAGGATATGCCGATTCTTGCGGTCAAAAACACTGGTTTGTTACTGATACTTTTACGCTTGATTATTCGATTTTCTCACCTGAAGAACAAGCAGTGAAAGGATTTTTTGCGGGTAGTAAATGGAATAATGAAGCTTATCTAACTAAAATTGAAGATGCGAAAAAGCAATTAGAATTATTAGCTCGTCCAGCGAAAAAATTAGAGAGAGGACAATATAAAACCTACTTTGCACCCGCCGCAGTTGCTGATTTATTATCAATGATGTCCTGGAGTGGTGTCAGCGAAGCTGATATCCAACAAGGAAATAGTTCATTAGCTCCTTTATGGCGTAATGAAAAACAACTTTCACCCCATTTTAACCTCAAAGAAAACTTTCAACGGGGGTTAGTTCCTCGGTTTAATGAACTTGGAGAAATGGCAGCACCAGAATTACCTGTTATTGACAAAGGTATTTTAAAAAATACATTAATTAATTCCCGTACAGCCAAAGAATACGGAAAAATAGCTAATGGTGCAGATGGAAGTGAATCATTGCGATCGCCTGAAATTTGTCCGGGAAATCTCGCTTTTGAGGATATTTTATCTCGCTTGGGGACGGGGTTATATGTCTCGAATTTGCATTATCTTAACTGGAGTGATTTACCCAATGGTCGCATTACCGGAATGACTAGGTATGCTTGTTTCTGGGTTGAAGATGGCGAAATAGTTGCACCAATTGAGAATTTACGTTTTGATGAAACTCTTTATCAATTTTGGGGGGATAAATTGATTGATTTAACTAATTTTCAAGAATTTATTCCTGAAGTTGGAACTTACGAATCACGACATTTGGGAGGCTGTGTGGTTCCTGGTATCTTGGTTGATGATTTTACTTATACTTTGTAATGTAAATAATAAAGGGAAAATAAAAAAGGGTAATAAATAAAAGAGGGTAATAAATAAAAGAGGGCAAACAGCCGTTTATTTTGTCATAAATACAAGAGGGCAAACAGCCGTTTGCCCCTACGTGTTCTGCGAAATCAAAAATTAAAGAGGATTGCTGTGACTTTTCCATTGCTGCAATATGTACGAATAAAACCAATCTTTATCAACTTTATCCATTGCTAAAATTTTTCGTCCTCCAGGGATAACTTTTGTGCGTCCTTGACTTCTGCCTGTGGCAATAATTTCTGTTTCTATTTCGCGTAATTGAAACGCTTCGGGATTGCCTAAATAAGAAGTAGCTAAGACATCCCAAGCATAATAATCTTGGGGAATTACCAACGCATAACATTGTCCTGCTAAATCAGAGATGTCATATTGCCTTTGTTTGCCAATTTTCTGCACAAATTCTGGATTGACGGGAACATTATTCGTAATATCCAGCGAACACATAATAATTGCGATCGCACTTTTCCAAACCCTTGCCACAGAAATGGCATCCCAATAAGCATTCCATTCAGCTGTGCCATCTTGCCCAGGTTCCCAATTTTTCTCGACGTTACCAGGGACATTCAATGCACCACCCATCCAAATCAAACGTTCAATTTTAGCTTCGATTTCTGGTGCTTTATCTAACGCATAAGCTAAATTTGTTAATGGTCCTGTCATTAATAATGTCACGGGTGCGGGTGCTTCTTTTAACACCCTAATCATAAAATCTTGCCCAGGTTCGGCAAGTAAAGGGGTAGAATATGTTTCCCGTTGGTTGAGAATGGGAAAATTATCGATAACGAAGGAATCCCGACGGTAAAGATTGGGAAATGGATTAATCCCCCGTAGAGTACTTTCAGCAACGGGTATATGAGATTTTCCCATCAAATCCAAGATTTTCCGGGTAGCGCTAACAGCAGGTTCGATGTAGCAATCCGCAGGGGTGACAATGATACCCAGGGGTTCCACATGTTCCATCGTCATTAGCAGCATGGTAGCGAGGAAATCATCGACAGCACCATCGTGATCCATTAATACTAGTTGTTTCATAAATCCTAATTCCTAATTCCTAATTCCTAACTCCTAATTCCTAATTCCTAATTCCTAATTCCCCTTTCCTTGAGGAACAGATCGAAGGTATATTTATCGGGTAATGAAGGTTGTGCCCCCGATTTTGTCGCTGCGATCGCACCTGCTGCTGCTCCCCAAGTGACGCATTCGTGTAAAGGCAAATCAAATGCGATCGCAGCAGCTAATCCACCGCTAAATGCATCCCCCGCAGCCGTTGTATCAATTGCTTGTACGGGGAATGCAGGTATGAAAAAGCATTCTGTTTCGCTGGCACAATATACCCCTCTGGCTCCAAGTTTAATAATGGCGCATTTCACCCCACGCTCTAATAAAATTTCTGCCGCTTTGGCTGCGGATTTCTTATCTTCGACTGGAAAACCGACTAACTGTCTTGCCTCAACTTCATTGGGAGTAATTATATCTACTAGGGAGTAAAGTTCATCAGGAACATCTTTTTGTACGGGTGCAGGGTCGAGAATTACTTTGACTCCAGCATGACGTGCAGCTTTTGCAGCAGCAACTACAGCAGCCATCGGCACTTCAAATTGCAACAGTAAAGCTTTTGCTCCTGGTAACAAACTTGACAATCTATCTACATCTTCCCTATCTATAAGTCCATTGGCTCCAGGTATGACTATAATTTGATTTTCCCCTGCATCATCTACCGTAATCACTGCGACACCAGAGCTTGCTGTTGCTTCAATTGAGACATTTTCAGTCCGCACACCCGACGCTTGCAGGCTATCAATCAGTTCGGCTCCAAAGCTATTAGCTCCAACACGTCCGACTATATACGAAGTAATACCTAAACGTGCGATCGCTACGGCTTGATTTGCACCTTTTCCACCTGGTGCTTTAAAAAAATCACGCCCCAGCAAGGTTTCGCCAGCAACAGGTAATCGCGGTGCTGTTGCAACTAAGTCAATATTGATACTGCCGAAGACGATAACTTTCATATTTATTCGTTTTTGAATTTTAAGAACTGATTTTAAAGTGGTTCGGTGAATATACTACAGGAGGTTTTATGTATGATTCAAATGAGTCTCAACCCTCATCTCGATCTAAAATGATTGCTGCAATCAGATTCGCGATCGCCACATAGCACTTCCAATTTGAGAGATTTTATAACATGCCGGTCAATAAGCATAATCTCAACAAAACTAATATTCCAAAGAAATTCCGAATAATAGTTGAGCTTATGGTCTGAAATCGGTAAGATTTACCTTGATTAAGTCTGATACCGTGCGGGGGGTGTCGTTATGTCGAATATGGAATTAGATGCAAATCGTGAAGAACGGATTAAAAGCGAGATTCTTGTTGATGCGGAAGACAAGGAAGACCGAGCGATGGGCTGGTACTATTATCTCGATGACTGTCTAAACTTTCCGTTCAATGCAAAATGGGCAAAAAAGGGACGTAAAGGAACTGCTCCGGAAAAAGATGTTGAGGTTTTGGGAATGGCAACCGAGGAGGAGTGTTTGCGCGATATGCTTGTTGAGATTGTAGAGGTTGGTGGTAGCGATGATGATGTTGAGGTGGCAAAGTTAACCGATTTGAAGGTGCTTGATGCTGATAGCGAGACTCAGGAAGCGCTGGATGATTGGTATTACTGGCTCGCTAGAGGGTATAAGTTCTAGTTACTTGTATAAAATTTTATTGCAATACTAATTGGGGCAAACTGGTTTGGATGCAATAGACATCTCCGGAAAGATGTAGAGACGTAGCATTGCTACATCTCTACAAGGATTCTGAGCAATGCATGATTAATTTTCGGAGATATCTAATACAAATTAGGGCAAATTCGTTTGGATGCAATACAAATTAGGGCAAATTCGTTTGGATGCAATACAAATTAGGGCAAACTGGTTTGGATGCAATACAAATTAGGGTAAACAGCCGTTTGCCCCTACAGTATTCTCACTTAATGCCTAAAACATATTCCAAAATGCATTTAACTCAACTGCGAATCGTGATAAATAACTTAAACAGTTTTGGGCAAATATAATTACCTGCAATGTTTAAGGGTGCGTGTATATTTTTAACGTGAGTACCGAGATGGATACTCACGTATTTTTATTTTGTTGATGTCACTGCATTTAATAATTGGAAAATGTAGCAGGAGGAGTTTGCAATTAACATTAAATGATAAATAATACTTGTAGACTAATAGATTACAGTTAGCATATTTTTTAGTAAAATATTGAATTCAAATTTTGAAAGTATTCAAAGCAGAGAAATCGGGAAGTTATGCCATTTAGGATATTAAGTTTAGATGGAGGTGGGATACGGGGAATAGTCGCGGCAAAAATGCTAGCTGCGATTGAAAAAGAGATTAAACAACCTTTAAATGAGTATTTTGACTTGATTGCGGGAACCTCTACAGGCTCTATTTTAGCAGCCGCGATCGCACGAGGTTGTAGCAGTGAAGAAATTGTCGAATTATATCGGCAAAAAAGTTCGATTATTTTCCCTTACAGAAAAAGATTGACTTTAAAACGTCTCCCTTTACTTTTGAAACACGGAATTTCTGCACCAAAGTTTTCTGATAAAGGTTTGATAGAGGTAATGCAATCAGCTTTTGGAAATACAACGCTTTTTGATATTACTTCGCCAATGTTATTAGTGATTTCCTTTGATACAATCGAGCGTGAACCAATCTTTTTTAAAAGTTGGCGACAAGATAAAGGATACGGGAATATTCCTTTGTGGGAAATATGTGTTTGTTCCGCTTCTGCACCTACTTATTTCCCCGCACATCGACTAGATAAAAGAGTAAGTGGAAATGCCCAAGATGGATTAGTAAATGCCATCATTTTGGATGATGAAGCTGCCTCTGTGGATAATGTTTATAACAATACTCAAATTAGAATTATTGATGGTGTGGGTATTGGGCAAACTCGCACCATCACAAAGTATATTGGTTCAATGCGACATGCAACTGTTTCCAAAAATTGGGATAAAATACCCAATGAAACATCAATTTACTCGATTAAATCTGCTTATTCAGCTATTGATGGAGGAGTCGCAGCTAATAACCCATCGAGTTGTGCGATCGCGGAAGCATTAAAATTAGGACATCGGGTTGAGGATATTCGTGTTCTTTCGATTGGAACGGGGGAACGTACAAGGGTAATTCCTTACGAATATGCCGAACATTGGGGTTTAATTCAATGGGCACAACCACTAATTGGTGTATTATTTGATGGCTCGTCGGAAATTTACGAATACATCACCAAACAGATAGCCCATGAGCGAATTTTACGACTGCAATTTAAATTAGATCGCGATTTAACTGGTAAGCGTTTAAGTGATGATATTGATGATATTAGTCTAGGAAATATTGAGAATTTATTGGAAGCGGCACAAGTGTATATGAACCTACCGAAAGTACAAGCTTCTCTACAAAAGTTTTTGCAAAATGCGGAATAAGCAAGCTGATTTTTTCTTTGTAAATTCTTAATTCAATTTTCATCAATTTTAAATATTCTATCAGTAGAATCTACATACGCGAATCTACTGGGTTTTTTTTGTGTTTTTTTGTGTTAGTAACAAAATACATTAATTAAAGGTATATGGTATGAGGATATTTATCAAAAGTGGGATTACAACTGTTCTTGGTTTGTTAGTCTGGACATCAGCAGCAAAAGCAGAAGATTTAAAATCAACTCAATTAAAAGTAGCAAATCAATCTCAGACGAGTTCGGTGAAACTTGCAAGTAAAACCCCAAGCGGAAATTACGGAGCTAATTTAGCAACAAAAAGTCCTCAAAACCCAGCTTTAAGCGACGCAATTGTGTTTCTAGATCGAAAACTCACCCTCGTAGCAAATAACCCTAAAAATACATTACAGGATAGATTACGGCAATCAAACGAACAGCCAAGCAATTTAGCTCCTGTCGCTTCTGTAAAGGATATTAGTAGTCTTTTTCCTGCGGATGCACCTTTAGTTGGATTCATCAGCATTAAACGCGAAAATTGGGAAAGTTTAACTCGCTTTCATCTATTTCACATGGCAAAAGAAACAATTGTAAAATTTATGCCTAAAGAGGCAAACTTCAATTATGCCAGAGACATACAATCCTGGTTAGGTGAAGAAGTTGGGGTTGTATTTATGCCTAAAGTTGGTAATACTCCCGTGACAATGGAATCTACTTTTGCGATGGTATTTCCAATTACTAATGATATGCGGGTACAGTCATTTTTAGATGTAGTCAAAAAAGATAAAGAAAGGGTGAAAATTCGAGAATATCAAGGTGTGACAATCTTTGAAGTTAAAACTAGCAAATCGGAAATACCAGCAACTAAACCACTTCCCGCACCAAAAGCAGCAAAACCAGCAACCCAACCATTTCCAGAAGCACTACAAAAACTCAAAAATAGAAGACAGAATAATTTAGCGATCGCAGTTTTTCCGGGTTATGTTGCTTTAGGATTGGATAGCAAACCTCTGGAACAATTAATCGATACCAAAAACGGTAGTAGAGCAAATATTAGTGCAAATCCAGAGCTACAAGCATTAACCCAGCAACATCAAGCACCAGGTGTATTATTTTCCATGTATCAAAATCCAGTTGCTTACATGGCTTTAGCTAAAGATTTAATTAAAGATATAGCCAAAGATTTTCCTTCAGAAGCAAATGGAATTTTATCAGCATCATTATTGAGCTTGGAAAATATTAACTTAGAACAATTAAAAGCCTATAAAAGTATTAATAGCACTCTGCGATCGCAACCAGAAGGAATGCGCTTTCAAATTCAAAGTTATTTAGTGAAATTGACACCAGAAGAAAAGCTCAAATCAGCAAATAAGTCCGTCAAAAATCAGCGCGAACAAGCGATTATAGCTCGAATGCCTGCTGCTACATACTCCGCATTCACAGGTAGTAATATTAATTTGTATTGGCAAGCATTATCCCGTAGCTTGGAAACCATACCCGAAGTCAAAAAAGGGTTAGGAGGTTTTCGTGAGTTTGTCAAAAACACTACTAGTTTAGATTTTGATAAAGATTTTATTGGCTGGATGGATAAGGAATATGGGTTTTTCAGCTTTCCAACCAAGGGAGGATTATTTAAGTTTTTTAGTCCCAATGCAAATTTTGGGATTGGGATAATAGTTAAAACTGGTAATCGTACTGTTGCCGAAAATACTCTAAATAAATTAGAGCAATTATTTAAATCAAGTAGTAATGGTGAAACGATAGTAAATAATACTAATATTAAAGGTCAAAATGTTACCAGTTGGGATGTGAAAACAGGTGATTTTAGTCCCCTTGCTTATAGTTGGATCGAGCAAGATACCCTACTTCTAACCAGTGGATTTGGTGCAATATCTGATTTAGTTCCCAAACCCTACGTGCAGCTATCTGATACTTACAACTTCACCACAGCAACAAATTCGCTTCCCTATCCCAACAAAGGATATTTCTACATGAATATGGGTTCTTCCCTATCCTGGATGTATGGTTTTATTCCCCAGGAATATCAGCAAAACGAATTTGTAAAAGTTGCGAAACAAGCAATAGGTTCAATCTATAGTATTTCAGCCACCGCATCCCAAACCGAAGAGACACAGCAAGCAGATATGTTGATGGTTTTAGCACCAACCAGGAAATAAAATATCCTAACCATACATTCATCAATTGTATCATTTATGAGGGCGGGAAAACCCCGCCCCTACAATTTGGGATAATTTTTTTGCTATTTCTTAACCATTAACTATTACACAAACACAGAAAAATTAGCTTTACCCTGCTGCTTGGCACGGTACATTGCTACATCAGCATCCCGTAGCATATTTCCGGGTTCATCGTGACGACTCGAACTTAAAGTGACACCTATACTTGCAGTAGTAATAAGCTCTTGACCGTTCAGAGAAAGGGGTAATTTTAATGTATCTTGAATCCGCTTGGCTATATTCGTTGCTTCCCTAACATCTTTAATATCTTCTAATAATACAGCAAACTCATCACCACCAAATCTTGCCACCGTATCGCCACTTCGCAAACAAGAACTTAACCTTTGGGCGATCGCAACTAACAAATCATCCCCCATACCGTGACCAAAACGGTCATTTATACCTTTAAATCCATCTAAATCTAAAAACAAAACTGCAAAATGAAAATTATTCCGACGTTTGGCACGTTCAAAAGCTTGCCTGAGTCGATCCAGGAATAAAACTCGATTTGGTAGTGATGTTAAAGCATCATAAAAGGCATTACGTAACAATCTTGCTTCCCGCAGCTTACGCTCGGAAATATCCTGGAAAGTAAACACTACCCCAGTAATATCACCATTGCGATCGCAAATGGGTGCAGCATTATCACCAATGGGAATTTCACCCCCGTCTTTAGTAATCAAAATGCAATTATCCGGTAAAGCCAAAACCTGACTTCTTTTAACCACCTGCTTAAGTATATAATCAACCTCCTCCCCTGTCTCTTTATCGATTAAACATAATGTTTGCGTTATTTCTTTACCAACAATTTCTGACTGTTTCCAACCAGTTATTTCTTCGGCAATCGGGTTCATCATCTGTATACAACCCCCAATATCAGTGATAATAACTGCACTTCCAATGCTGTTAATAACTGTCAGTAAATGCTCCTTTTCTAAACTAAATTTTTTTTGAATGTGATTTTTATATAAAGCCATTTCCACAGCAATTTGTAAATCCTTTTCTGCAAATGGTTTGAGAATGTAACTAAATAGCTCATGACTGGGATTTTGATGTGAATTATTCTGTGCTGCATACTCCATTAAATAAAGTACAGGCACATGAAAATTATTCTGGATAATATCACCTGCTTGCACAGCATCAATAGTTCCTGTCAAGCAAATATCCATTAATACCAAATTAGGATGGGTTTCTGCTACCTTTTTAATTGCTGCTTCACCTGAGTCAGTAATTTCCGGAACCGTATACCCTAACTTTTGTAAACTATTCCTAATATCAACAGCGAGGACTTTTTCATCCTCGACAACTAGGATTTTCGGGCAGTCCATGCTAAAGTCACCTATTTATTAAGGTTCGGATGCTGCTATCTAAGATGAACCCAATCTCAAGGATAACAATTTTATCATAAATTCTTTAATTTTAAAGAGTTCAAATTGTGATGTCATTGATTGGCTAAATACTTTACTTTCTACTATTCTAATTGAACTTAATTGAATCTAACTGCGTATTTTGTCACCCTAAGTATCACTATATTTGCGTCTCATCTCATTCATTGTCAATAGTTAGCCAATATTTATTTCCTACCTTGGTATAAAAAACATCATTATCCACATAAACAAAAATAAATTAACAATGAAATATCAAGTAAATAATAATTAAAAAAACATATAAAGCATGTTGGTGGAGTCCCAAACCCTACTTAAAAACATGAGTATCAAATATTAATAAAACTCCAGTAAGCTCGCGCTGTTGAAAATCAAGTATATTTATAAGGGCGAATGATTATTCGCCCTACTAGTCTGCCAAGAACTAATTGACGGTTGTAGAGACAGCGAAGTTGCCGGACAGAATCTTCTGTCCCGGCACATTCGCGTAGCAATGCTACGTCTCTATAGGATTGTGGATGTATACACAACCGTCAAAATAAAATTGACAGACTACTACTAAGGATTATTTAGCTATTGTAGACATCAAGATTGTCGCATTTTTATCTGCCCTTTTATACTTACAGACATACTTACGATCGCGTGCGGATGACTTCAAGGCTAATTTTTCCGGTAAAATCGGGAATAGGAGCAGCAGGTTTAGTCAGAATCACCTGAACTTGAGTCAAGCGATCGCACTCAGCCAAAATCGAATCTGCGATCGTGGCAATTAGCTTTTCGATTAGGGCAAACTTAGATGTCGTCAATAAGTGTTTGACTAAGGTGATGATGCTACGGTAATCCAAAGTATCCTCAATCGCATCTGTTTTGCCAGCAGTTGACACATCCAGCCACAATTTCACATCAACCTCAAACCATTGCCCTAAAACCTGTTCCTCCGGCAAATAGCCAGTATAACCATAAGCGCGAATACCAGTTACATAAATGCAATCCATAACTTAAAAAAAGAAAAAATTTGCATCTTGGATTGTATCGGGAATAGGGAAGAAAAGAAAAACTACGGATAAATACGGCATTGCAACCTGTAGAGACGCAAATCTTGCCAGTGGAGCATTCCATGCTGCCAAAGTTTGCAGGATACATTGCGTCTTGTCTTTATTCAGATTGTAGAGTGATGACTTTAATTATTCGCAATAAACATTTGGCACAAATAACACTTATCAGTCATCCTTAAAAAAGGAATAAAAACTAAAATTTATATCCCAACCAATAATTTGTTCCTAAGGAGAGTTTAATGGGATTTACTATCGAGAATCTGGCGGCTATTGATGATAAACTTTCACAACGTCATATCGATCTTGACCCAGCAGGTTACTTTATCATTTATCTGGACAGGGAAGCGAAGTTAATTTGTGCCAAGCATTTTACAAACGCGATTGACGATCGCGGTTTAGCTGTCGATCCAGAAACTGGTGAAGTGATTCCCGCACGTGGAAAAGTCGAACGCACTTACACCAAAATTTACACTGGCAGAACTGCTAAAGAACTATGCGTGAAAATTTTTGAAGAGACAAAACCCTGTCCACTAACTATGTTTGACCATGCAGCATATCTTGGTAGAGAATTTGTACGTGCCGAAATTGCTTTGGTGACAGGGCAAGAGTATGTGCAAGATTAAAAGGAGTTATGAGTTATGGATAAAACTCCTAACTCCCAATTTTTAACTCCTAACTCCCAATTTTTAACTTCTAACTATCAGGAGAAGAAGGTTGATTTACTTGGTATATGTAATATGTTGCCATTGGGATAACAGTGGCAGCAATTAATAAACCAACAACCCAAGCTGTAGCATTACCTCTTTGCTTTTCGGTATCCTCAGCTTTAGTAAAAGTACTTTCGGGTTCCTTCTCGATAATTATTGGTGGTCCTGGATCGGGTTGACCGGAGAGAACTGCTATAATGCGATCGCTCGCATCAAGGAAAGCTTGATTGTATTTGTCACCATCTCGCAAGGGTGCTAAAAATGTTTCAAAGGCAACACTTTTAGCAACGTCATCAGACATCACCGATTTAACCTTGTCTCCAGTGGCGATCGCAATGCCATTACTAACAGTATCAATCATTAAAATGGTTTGATTTGCCTGTGCTTCTTTGCTAGGAAACCATTTTTCTAGCAATTTTTGCGTAAATATTTCTGGAGTTTCACCATAGTCGAGACGGTGAACTGTGACAAATCGGACTTCATTACCAGTAGTTTGCGCCAATTCTGCCAAAGTGGTGTTAATTTTACTCTCAGCAGTGCGGCTAATAATATCACCTTCATCGACAACCCAGGTATCTGGTTTCAAATCAGGCATCTCATAAACACTCGTTGCCAATGCGGGTATCGGAAAGAGTGAAACCGTCGTAAATGTAATAATGAGCAACAGAATAATTGCATGAAGCCAGCTTTTGACTTCATTGAGGAGCTGTTTCATCTGATATCAACCAAAACGCAGACTCCCCAAAAATACTACACAATCAAGCCTAAAGTCTCGCTTTTTTGTCAAGTTTTCTCTGTAACTTTACTTGAATAGCCAATTTGGTCGCAACAAAATGAGTCAATATCCTGTATTCTAACTAATAGAAAAATCTTTTTAAGGTAATTCCTCTGAAGGCTTTTAACCCACCTAATCTTTCCGATTCCCAACCGATAACTCAACAATCTGCTGAGTAGTCCAATAAAAATCCTATTTGATGTTTGTTTAGTCTGCATTTGCACTTACAAAACTTTGAATATTCTTCCCCTTTGCGTTTATTTCATCCATATTTTTTCTGAAGTGAAACAGCCTAGCCATATACTGAATTCATAATTTAATAAAAATAAAAAGATGATTGTTTACAATTTACTCATACCTCATATTTGTATTAAATTGAACCTGTTTTATATCACAATAAATTGTAATATTAGCATTGCTCCACAACATAAGTAATTAAAGCCAAGTAATTAAAGCCAAGTAATTAGAGTCGAAAAAACTACTATGACAATTAAAACCCCACTCTCAACAAAAGGGTCACAAATCGTCGATCTAAATGGCAATATCGTATTGCTACAAGGAGTCAACTGGTTTGGAATGGAAACGGAATTACATGTACCGCATGGACTATGGAAAAGAGATTATAAAAATATGCTTGCCCAAATTAAACAATTGGGCTACAACTTTATTCGTTTACCCTACTCGGTAAATGCGTTGCGTTCCTCGAATATTAGTGGTGTTGATTTTAGTATTAGTAGCAACCGCGATTTACAAGGAAAAACACCCTTGGAAGTGATGGATATTATTATTCAAGAAGCGGCAAAAAACGAACTATTAATAATGTTAGATAGTCACCGTCTCAATGATGCCGTTATTCCCGAACTCTGGTACGGTGATGGGTTTACGGAAGCTGATTGGATTGATACTTGGAAGTTGTTAGCTCAACGTTATAAAAATCAAAGTAACGTTGTCGCAGCAGATTTAAAAAGTGAACCTCATGGTAGTGCAAGTTGGGGAACAGGAGATTTAAGATTTGATTGGAGATTAGCAGCAGAACGTTGTGGAAATGCCATTTTAGCGATTAATCCTAACTGGTTAATTGTGGTTGAAGGTGTTGAAAAAAATGTTCCTAACCAACAGTTATCAGGGCATTGGTGGGGGGGAAATTTGGAAGGTGTGAGGAATTTTCCGGTACGTTTAAATGTGGCTAATAAAGTTGTTTATTCTCCCCATGAATATGGTCAAGGAGTTTTTGACCAAACTTGGTTTAATGAATCTAACTTTCCCCAAAATCTTTACGATCGCTGGGATAAAGGCTTTTTCTATATTGCTGCTAATGGAATTGCACCAGTTTTAATTGGAGAATTTGGTGGTCGAAAAATAGATAGTAGTTCTAAAGAGGGAATTTGGCAGCGTCAATTAATCGATTTTATTAAGCATAAAAATTTATCATTTAATTATTGGAGTTGGAATCCAAATAGTAGCGATACTGGTGGTATTTTGTTAGATGATTGGGTGAATATTGACACACCTAAGCAACAACTTCTGAGTACTTTGTTAACGGGAATAATAACTCCAACTCCAACTCCAACTCCCACACCACAAGCACAACTTGCGGTAGAAATCGTAGTTCAAGCTGAATGGAATAATGGTTTTTGCATTAATTTTCGTATTACTAATAAAGGAACTGTTGCAACACAAAATTGGAAGTTAAACTTTGCTATCAATCAAGCGAAAATATCACAAACTTGGAATGGAAATTATTCGCTGCAAGGTGGAATATACAATGTTATTCCTGTTGATTGGGCAAAGGTAATCCAACCAGGGAAAACTGTAGAGGTTGGTTATTGTGCCTCGAAATTAGGGACAAATTATAAACCTACGGATGTGAAAGTAATATTGATTTAAATTGGGAATTGGGAATTGCTTATTATTTATTATTTATTCCTTAGTAATCAAAGAATTTAATGGTTCCAAAAAATACAAATTGACATAGCAAAGCTAGATTTACGCAAGGTTTTATATACTCTGCACGTAAGTAAATCAAATGGTTCTTTAGCTAGCTTTCCAGAGGAATCTCTTCAATTATTAAGGTGTAACTTTTTACAAAAAATACTTCAGTAATGTCGTAATCATTATTCCCATTTTTTACCGCAAATTAACATTGTTACGGAAATATACTTACATATTTGTTTGGTCAAAACGTTCTGGTGGAATATCTATTCTTTCCATAACAAACATTCGATATAAATTATCTTGACATCCCCAAGTCGGAAGGGTAAATTTATAAATAACACTTGTTCAATATAAAATGGAGATAGAAAAAGATTCTAAATACAGACCATGCCAAAGATTGTTGACCATAATTTGTACCGTAAGGAGTTATTAGAGAAATGTTTCGATTTATTTGCCCAAAAAGGTTATGCATCAATTACAATGCGGCAAATTGCTCAAGGATTAGGAGTTTCAACAGGAACGTTATATCATTATTTTCCCAATAAAAAGATATTATTCGAGCATTTAGTCGAAAATATGGTGCAAAGGGACATATCAATAGCAACTGCGGATTGGGAGAAGTTGAAAACACGGCAAGAACGTGCAGAAGCTTTAGGGAAATATTTTAATAGTAATCTTGCCTATCACATTAAAAATAGTTATTTGATGATTGATTTTTCCCAACATCAAGATGCTAAAGGTTATCAAAATAGTGAATTTTGGCAGCGTTTATGTGAGCGATATAAAAGCGTAATTTATGATTTTATAGGTATAGAAGACCCAGTTTTAGCAGATTTTATTATGTGCTTTGTAGATGGAGTAATTTTAGAAAGATTGCTAGGAATTGATACAGTTGATGTTGTTGAACAATGTACATTATTAGGAAAAATGGTGACAGCTTACTTAGATAAAAATTAATTAAAACCTCCGCGAACCTCTGCGCTAAACTCCGCGAACCTCTGCGTTTAAAAACAAAAATATGGGAATAATAAATATTATATAACCGCCAAGTCGCAAAGTCGCCAAGGGAATAAAAAAAATACTATAGAGGGGAAAATTATGAGTTTAAAAATATCTCTCAAACCACCTAGTAATGGCTGGATAATTGGTTTGATAATTGCTGCGACTGCGGTAACTGGTGGAGTTTTATATTATGGAGCTTCCCAATTTGGACTTTTCAGTAAACCCCAAAAACAAGCAGTAGAAACATTCCCAGAAGTGCAAAAAGTAACAGCATTAGGACGTTTGGAACCAGAAGCAGAAATAATTAAGTTATCTGCACCAATACCCTTAGATGGTGATAGAATTTCAAAAATCTTAGTCAAAGAAGGTGAGACAGTCAAATCTGGGCAAGTTATTGCAATTTTAGATTCCAGAGATAGATTACAGGATGCTGTATTAGTCGCACAAAAACAGGTTGCGATCGCAAATTCTAAACTCGCACAAATTCAAGCAGGGCAAAAACGGGACAAATTCAAGCACAAAAAGCAACCGTAGCCAGATTAGAAGCGCAAACTGTGGGAGACAAAATTGGACAGCAGGAAACTATTGCTAGGTTAGAAGCACAATGGTTAGGTGATAAACAAGCACAGCAGGAAAACATTGCTAGATTGGAAGCACAATTGCAAGGTGATAGACAAGCACAGCAAGCAACAATTAAACGGTTGGAAGCTGAATTAAATAATGCGGAATCAGAATATCAACGCTATCAACAATTATCCCAAGAAGGAGCAATTTCTAATTCTTTATTCGATGGCAAACGTTTGAGTGTAGAAACCGCAAAACAGCAACTCAATGAATCGAAAGCTGTGTTAACTAGAATTAATACAACTAGCAATAAACAAATTGGTGAAGCAAAAGCTGTACTGCGACGAATTGATGCAACTAATAGCAAACAAGTTAGCGAAGCCAAAATTGCTTTAACTCGAATTAATGCGACTGGGAATAAACAAATTAGTGAAGCTTCCGCAACTTTAAATAGTATCGCCGAAATTCGTCCCGTCGATATCCAAGCAGCAAAAGCTGAAATTGATAATGCGATCGCAACAGTAAAACGTACGCAAACCGAACTCGAACAAGCATATATTCGCGCTCCATTATCCGGACAAATCATCAAAATTCATACCCATTCTGGTGAAAAAATTGGTGATGATGGAATCGCAGATTTAGCACAAACCAGTCAAATGGTTGCTGTTGCTGAGATTTATCAAAGTGATATTAGTAAGGTCAAACTCGGACAAAAAGCAACAATTACTGGACAAGCGTTTATAGGGGAAGTCAGAGGAACAGTCTCGCAAGTTGGGTTACAAGTGAACCGTCAAAACACCTTTGCTAATCAACCTGGTGAAAACATGGATCGAAGAGTTATCGAGGTAAAAATTCGGATTAATCCTGAAGATGTCAACCGTGTATCTGGGTTAACTAATTTACAAGTACAAACTGCGATCGCGTTATAGCTTTTTAGGGGATTTTGTCTGAATTTATTTATAACGAATGTTTGTTTTAGAGAAATCAAAAGGAGACAATCACATGCTTCAAGTAAGCTACATGCTATCAAAAAAACTCACTCAAACCTTCAAAAAAACACCGCTTGCATGGCGACAATTAATGAAGGAAAAAACACGTCTTGCCGTTGCAGTCGCAGGGATTGCCTTTGCGGATATATTAATACTAATTCAAATGGGGTTTGAAGGAGCCTTATACGACTCTTCAATTCAACCTCATCGAAATTTACAAACCGATTTAGTATTAATTGAACCACGAATGCAAACGCTATTTTCTGTTAAAAGTTTTCAGCGAGAAAGGCTATATCAAGCATTAGCTTATTCCGGAGTTGAATCGGTAACTCCAGTCTATATTGCCACTGGGCAATGGCGCAATCCCAAAACTACATTAGAAAGAGCAATTTTAGTATGGGGAGTTGACCCAAGTAAAAAAACTTTTAAAATGCCGGAAGTCAATAAAAAACTTAGCAGTATTAAGCTATTAAATAACGTTTTATTTGATATTGGTGGTGTTCCTGCCTATGGAGTCGATGGGGAAAAATTCAAAAAAACTAATGCTTTTGAAACTGAATTAAATAGTAAAACTGTAAACGTAACTGGCTTATTTGTTAACGGAGCTTCATTTGCCGCAGATGGTAATGTTATCACCAGCGATTCAACATTTATGCAGTTATTTCCATCTCGTAAACCCGAAGAAATCGAAGTGGGATTAATTAAATTAAAACCTGGTGCTGATGTCGAAAAAATCCAAAAACAACTTGCAGCAAACCTGCCTAAAGATGTGTCAGTACTAACTAGAGAAGGGTTTGCTCAAGTCGAAAAGAAATATTGGGCAGATGGTACAGCAATTGGATTTATTTTCGGTTTAGGTGTAGGTGTAGGTTTTATCGTTGGGATTGTGATTGTTTACCAAATTCTCTATTCCGATGTTTCCGAACATTTGCCTGAATATGCAACATTAAAAGCAATGGGTTATAGCGATGGATATTTATTACGAGTTTTAATTCAAGAAGCTTTATTGTTAGCTATTTTAGGTTATATTCCCAGCTTCTTCGCTGCGATCGCACTCTACAACTTGGCAGCAGGGGCAACAATGTTACCGATTGCCATGACCCTAGAACGGGCTGTAAACGTATTTATTTTGACTGTTGTGATGTGTAGCGTATCTGGTGCGATCGCAATGCGTAAGCTCCAATCTGCTGACCCTGCGGACATCTTTTAATATAAGTTAGGAGTTAGGAATTAGGAATTAGGAATTAGGAATTAGGAATTAAGAGTTAGGAGTTAGGAGTTAGGAATTAGGAATAAAATTTTATAACCATTAATAATTAATTATTAACCAATATGCAAATTACCAATTCTACTGAATTAAACCAACCCGAAAATAACCAAGCTGTAATTTCAATTAATAATCTCAATCACTACTTTGGTGAAGGTTCACTGCAAAAACAAGCTTTGTTTGATATTAATTTACAAATCAATCAAGGTGAAATTATTATTATGACTGGACCATCTGGTTCAGGAAAAACAACTTTATTAACATTAATGGGTGGTTTGCGTTCTGCTCAAGAAGGAAGTTTGAAAATTTTAGGACAAGAAATTCGTGGTGCTAAAAAAAGCAATTAACAGAACTACGTCGGAATATTGGTTATATTTTCCAAGCACATAACTTGATGACATTCCTCACAGTCAAAGAAAACGTGCGAATGTCTTTGGAACTACACGACGAACATTTAGCAGGAGATATAAACGCTAAAGCTGTAGAAATATTAGAAACAGTTGGTTTAGGAAATCGCGTCGATTATTACCCAGAAAACCTATCAGGAGGACAAAAACAACGAGTTGCGATCGCACGTGCATTAGTCAGTCATCCGAAAATAGTACTCGCTGATGAACCAACCGCAGCACTTGATAAAAAATCAGGTCGTGATGTGGTGGAAGTTATGCAAAAATTAGCAAAGGAACAGGGTTGTACAATTTTGCTGGTGACTCACGATAATCGAATTTTAGATATTGCTGACAGAATTGTTTATATGGAAGATGGGAAGTTAATTAGTGATGGAATTGATACTGTTGCAAAGGTTAATTAAACTTGATTTTATGAATTGTAGAGATTTCATATTGCGAAGTCTCTAACGATAATATTAATTGTTAACTGAAAATCTATCTTTACTCGTTTGCAAGTTCCCTGACAACTTCCACATTCACATCTAATATATCTGCCACATCTTCTACATTCATACCTCGTCGCAATAGTTTTCTGACCATTTCTAATTTAATTTCTTCCTTGACTTCCTGTTTAATTTCTTCCTTGACTTCCTGTTTAACTTCTTCCTTAACTTCCTGTTTAACTTCTTCCTTAACTTCCTGTTTAACTTCTTCCTTGGCTTCGTCTTTCAACTCTTGATAAAACCTAGTACCTCTAATTAATTCCAGACTTAACATTTCCTTTATTTCCTCCCTACTCATATTTGGAAACTTATTAACAAGTATTGCTTCGATCAATTCTAAAACTTTTCTTTGAATAGCTGCATCATTTACTTCCTGCCTGGTTTTATTAACTAGTTGTTTAGCTGATTCTTTCGCTTTTGCTTTACCTTCTACAATTAGTTTAACAATTCCTAAACCCAACGAACTATATGATGTCTCTTCCATCTCATCTAGATAAAAACAACGTAGATGAGTTTCTCTAAGTGAATTAAGACGCTGGGGAAAATCTACATCATTACTACGAGTATCAAATATGACTATAGCATACCATTCAGAATTAGATGGTTGAAACTGATAGAAGTAAAGCAGAATACTGGTGAAGAATCTGTCATAAAAGACTTTATCTTTATAAAATTGAACTTCAACAAAATAGATCGGTTCATTGGGGGTAGTTTCTAAAGTTAGAAAGATACCATCTAACCGAAAGCTAGTTTCTTTGATTTCTTGGCTTTTAAACTCGTAAAGATTAAGGTTTGTTTCCGGTTTCCCAATTAGTTCAAAAAAAATCTCAGGAAATTCCTGAAATAGTTTGTAAAAAATATTATCTGTCTTCATGAGACGGGTAGATGCTTGACTTCAAAAAGTATAAGTCAAATTCAATCGAAACCAAAATCAAACTAAATATTATGTAGTATTTCTATTAATTTCTCAATATGAACTTGTTGATGTGTTGCCATTAAAGTAATGCGAATGCGGCTAGTCGGAACAGTTGGAGGACGAATTGCTGGGGCAAAAATTCCAGATTCTTTTAAATATTTCCCTACTTTCAATGCATCCAATGCACTTGCTAATTGAACACATAATATTGGTGATTCTGAAGCTAATATTTTCAGCTTTGGTAAATTATTACGGATTAATTCTTGCAAATATTCCACATTTTTCCATAGCTGCTTTCGACGCTGCGGTTCATTTTGAATTATCCCAATCGCTGTTAAAGCTGCTGCTGTATCTGCGGGAGAAAGAGCAGTGGTATAAATCCAACTTGGGGCACGATTACGGAGAAAATCAATTAAACTACTATTTCCCGCAACATATCCTCCCAAACTACCCAAAGCTTTACTTAGGGTTCCCATTTGAATTAATTCTCTACCCGTACAACCAAAATGCTCAACACAACCCGCACCATTTTTACCTAAAATACCCGTACCGTGCGCTTCATCAACTAACACCATGCTGTTAAACTCTTGAGCAATATCCAAAATTTCTGGTAAACGACACAAATCACCATCCATACTAAAAACGCTATCAGTAACAATCAAACAGCGACGGTAATTTTGACGTTGTTGAATTAGTTGAATTTTTAAAGCTTCTATATCATTGTGTGGATAATCAATCACATATCCACCACTCATAACTGCCCCATTTTTGAGACTCGAATGGTTGTATTGGTCAGATAAAATTAAATCTCGCTTACCAACCAAAGCGCTAATTGTGCCGATATTTGCCAGATATCCAGAACTAAAAACGATCGCATCTTCGGTTTGTTTGAGAGATGCGATCGCACTTTCTAATTCTTGGTGTAATTGCCGATGTCCGGTGATTAATCTCGAACCAGTACTTCCCGTCCCAAATTCTTCAATTGCATTGATTGCCGCAATTTTTAACCTTTCATCACCAGCCAAACCTAAATAATCATTACTCGCAAAATTAATTACTTCTCTCCCTGCTAAATTAATTACAGCACCCGAACCACCGTGAATAGTTTGTACAGAACGATACCAATCAGCACGGTGGATAGTTTCGAGGGATTCTTCTAACCAAGAATAGGGATTATTCACACAGAATCGCAGAGTTAGGAAAAATTAAATAATTGAAAGTAATTAAGTAGATGACCGAAGTCTATTGATAATTACGATGATTGAAAATAGCTTAAAAATAATACTGATGCACTCTAGATATTAATCATCAATAATCTAAAATCCAAAATCTAAAGCTTGTACTGAGCGACAGCGAATGTATCCAAAATCCAAAGCTTGTACTGAGCGACAGCGAATGTATCCAAAATCCAAAATCCAAAATCCCTACACTTCCGTACTACTAAGATGAGCGATAGACTGACGTATCCAATCCTCAACAAACGCATCTTTCGGAAGTCCAATATCCTCGCTAACGTAGTGTAGAGCATGACTAACTTCGCTAGCAGTATAACCAAGAGCAAGTAAAGTACTTTGTACCTCTTCCAGAATACTTGGTGCAGGTCCTTGAGTCGCAACGAAGAAACCTGCCGTTTTTCGCCATTCGATTAGTTTACTCTTAAGCTCCAAACAAATACGTTCTGCGGTTTTCTTACCCACACCAGGAGCTTGAATAATCAATTGTACGTTAGTAGTCACGATCGCTTGAACCAACTCAGGTACTTCCAACGTATCGAGTAATGCGATCGCAAGAGCAGCACCAATACCACTAACACTCAACAAATGCTTAAACAAATCCCGTTCCGATGGAGAACCAAAACCATACAGCAATGGTATTTCCTCGCGAATTTGATAATGGGTGAAAATTTGTACTGTATCACCCATACTCGGTAATTGTTTCGCCAACCTCCCCGGAATCAACAAATCGTAGCCCATCCCATTTACCTCTAGGGTAAGTGTATGACGACTACCGCTACTTTGAACACCAGCAACAATTCCTTTGAGATAACTTATCATTCTAAGAAACCAAAATGTTTCAAACCTTCTAAAATTCCACCTGCACAAATATTCTTTGCCAGGTAGCGATTATCAGCAGGATTCTCGCTATGCCATTGAATTAACTCTGGACGAGCATTCCCTACTATAATTCCTCTTTCCTCTCCTGCGGCAAATAAAGCAATATCATTGCCGGAATCCCCACAAGCAACGGTTTGTTCGGGTACAAATTTCCACTTTTGACGGAGAAATCGCATCGCTTGACCTTTATCACTGTTCTTGGGAACGATGTCAAGGTCAATTCCGCTACTGTAGATTAACTTTATATTTAAACCACATTTTTGCGATTCTGTCTCAATTTTTTTCAAAATTATTTCAGAAGCTGATTCTTCAAGGAAAAAACTCACCTTAAATGGTCGCTGTTCAGTATCGGGTTGTGATTTTAGTTCATCAAACTTATCAGTAATTGATACTACCGTATTGCGGTTCCATCCTGCGGCAATTTGTGCTGACCAATCGCGATCGCAATTATCACTACTATTTATATAAATTTCTGTGCCAACTGCGACAACTAATGCATCTGGTTCAATCAGCTTTTTCTCTGCTGCTAGTTGATGATATAGTACGGATGAACGCCCAGTTGCATAAACAATTTTCGAGCCATACTCTTGTCGATGTTGGCTCAATCTATGATTAAGTTCTTGTAATGCTTTATCGTCTTCAGAGTCGTGATTAACAAGAGTATTATCCAAATCGGTTACGAACATAAACTGAGACATAGCAACCTCGTATGATAGTTTTCACCATCACAAAGTTTATGTTGTTTCGTGGCTATTTTATATATTCATATCCCCATATCCCCGACTTCAGAAGTCGGGGATATGAATAAAATATTGGTCTTCACGAATGATTTAAGACTGCTATATATGTTTTATACTAAGTACTTTACATTAAACAAAAATCAGTTAATTGCCAATTATTTAAATCATTCATCTTGGAGAGTTTCAATCAACAAATCCACCTGCTGTTGACGTTCCTGCAAAAAGCGATCGCACTGCTTCAAACCCTCCACAGCAGTTGCAAACTGGGTAAACACATCCACCAAATCCAAATCCCCACCCTCAATCTTGGCAATAATCTCCTCAATCTCCCTCACCTTCTCCTCATAACTCCAAGCTTCATCCTTTTTCCAGCCTTACCCTTAACCATCTGCCTCTCTGCACTCAATTACCTTCACCTTCACGCTACCATCACCCAACAGCACAGACAACTCCTCCCCCACAGATACTTGAGAATGCGATCGCGCAATATCCCCATTCTCCTTTCTCACCACCGCATACCCCCGCAGCAAAACAGCTTGCGGATCGAGACTAGTTAACTTTTGCCGCAACATTTCCACATGCTGCTGAGACTGCTGCAACCTCCCAGATGTCGCTTGCAATAACCTCTGACGCTTCCAAGCTAACTTTTGTCCCTCCTGGGAAACTTGCTTATTTAACCCCACCCTCTGCAAGCGATTTTTTAAACCCTGCAACCGATCCTCAGCATCCCCCAACAAAAACCGCACCGCATCAAATAAGCCATCAACCCGATTTAAATGCTGATTATACAAATCTGTCAATGCCGGAATCACCCGCTCCGCAGCCGCAGTTGGAGTATGCACGCACACATCGGCAACCAAATCAGCTAAAGATTCATCCCGTTGATGACCGATACCCGTAATTACCGGAATTTTACAATTCGCAACAGCACGTACCACCCGCTCATCGTTAAAACAAGCCAATTCTTCAACCGCACCACCACCACGAGACAAAATTAATACCTCTGCGCGACCGTCTTTTTCCACCCTTTGAATCGCTTTCACTATCGAATTGGGCGCTTCCTCCCCCTGAACAACCGCAGGAGAAAATAACACATGTAACCCCGGATACCGACCCCGCAGTGTCCTTTGAATATCTCCCCAAGCCGCAGCAGTCGGAGATGTCACCACCGCGATATGCTGGGGATGTAAAGGAATATTTCGCTTTCTCTCATCTTCAAATAGCCCTTCCACTTCCAAGCGATTTTTGAGTTGTTTGTAGCGCAATGCTTGCAAACCTTCCCCAGCAGGTAAAACTTGCCACACCTGAAGTTGGTATTCTCCACGGGATGGATATAACCTGATGCTACCCAAAATAATCACCTGTTCGCCCTGGCTGGGCATCTGCATCAATTTGGGAATCTGACTTTTCCAGGTGACACATTTTATGGATGCCGTTCCCCCTGGGTCTTGGAGTGTAAAAAATAACCCAACACGGTGATTATTAGCGCTGGAAACTTCGCCAATTACCCAGATGTGACGGAGAATTTCGTTTTCTTCGAGAATTAGCTGGATATATTCAGTTAAACCAGCAACGGAAATGGCTGTATCGGGGACAGATGTGCTAGAGAAGTCGAGAGTCATGGGGTGGGTTAAACGTTGTATTCACATTATTATTGTTGCAATTATTGTTGTAAATTCAACGCTCTTGTCGGGGTAAACGGTTGTTTACCCTTATTGATTATTTATTACGGTTTTCAGTTGGTTTAAATGCATCTGTAGGGGTAAACGGTTGTTTACCCTTATTGATTATTTATTATTTAACAGCCGTTCTCCCCTACGATGTCATTCTGTGGTGGGGTAAATAAAATAAATAAATAAATTAAATAAAATAAATAAAAAGGGCGAACAGCCGTTCTCCCCTACGATGTATTATTATGGTGTGATAATTTTGGTTATGAAAATTACCTGAATGTTTTCGGCGAATTATCTGTAATTACATCCGTGACAAAGCAGCTATTTTCGCAAGTTTTTCCTGAGCTAAACCTTCCAATTCGGTGATATGCAGCCATTCCTCCTTCACCAAGCGAGCAAAAACAAAAATTAGAAACGAATATCTATAATCATATTTCCCGTCAATGTCATGTCTTTTCGCGCTCAAAAAATCGTGCAGATTCCACATATCATCAAGCTGTGCGATCGCAACTGCTTTTTCCTGCACTAATGCCATCAATGCTGTGATTTCTCGCTCGTAAGCTTTATCGAAGGCTTCCTTAGCTACTTCTTGTTCTGTTTTAGACCACTCAGTATCAATCGCTTGCATATCAAATCCGAATTTCTACTTAAAATATACGTATTTAACAGTGTTATCTATTCTACTAGATGACAATCGTCCTCAGAAAGCAAAGCGCTCTATATTCAGAGCGCAAACATGATATTGAAAGCCAAAATCCACAAAAGATTTTGGCTGAGGAAAAGAATAAATTCAGATGCTAATGGGAGAATTTACCCTTTAGCGAGCTAAATTTAGGAGTTCTTTCGGAGATGCGAGTAAGTCAATCGCGACAAAGAAAATTTTGCCATCGGGATTGAGCAAAAATCTCCAAGCAATATTCATTCCCACACCAGCACCAAACCAAGGTGTTTGAACTTTACCAGTGACTTTGATTTGGGTGAAACCATTCTCTGCTGGTTCAGAAACTCCTCGTTCGGGAATCAACTTGAGGTTCTGGCATTCATCCCTAAAGAATCGCATCACTGCCTCTTCTCCAACGATTGGTCTTTGGAAAGGAGGTTGCAGCGCACCGTCGGGTACAAATAACTTAATTAATGCCTCAAAGTCGTTGGCATTCATATTATCTATGTAGCTCAACACAGTGGCATTGTCCACACCTTCGATAGTCACTGCTGTTCGTTGTGCCATCTCTTTCGGGGGTGTAACTGGTTCCGAAATTCTCGTGTAGCTACCCATCTTATTTACGTCATATCCCATGTCAACAACGGCATTTCGTAATACCGTAATTTGCTGACCAGGGTCTAAATTTTGAATAGCTAGCAGAACTGCCGAAGCATTTGCAGAAAGTTTATAACCTTCTGGAATTGGAGCAACAATTCCCTGCTCCATCCACTCTCCGAGTTGATACCAAAAACCCAGCTTAATGTTTGGAGACCAAACCGCATAAGCTCGACAGATAGGAGCGTCAGTACGATTGGTCAAATCGCACATTGCCTGGGTTTGCTCGAGAAACGACATCTTTTTGATTTGATTGAGCGTTCCTTCAGCCAAAACCATACTCGCGGCACCAGGAGCGGCAACTGTAATGGTCTTACCCATTTCTAGATAAGCAAACCAGACTAAGGCAAGTTGGTCTTCAGCACTAAGTTGAGCGAATCTGGCGATTGTTGCTGGAACCACGTCCGCAGCCAAAGTTCCAGGGAAAATATTACGAGCGGAGTCAATCGAAAATGGCATAGTATAGACTGCCTCATTAAGTTTGCAATCAGCAACAAGATTAAGCTAGAAGCCTTCCAGGAAACATTTACCCTTTGGGTTCAGCAGTTTGCTTGGAAGAATCAATCCTCGAACAACTGCTTCACTTCCCAATCTTAAAATATCATGGACTTTTGTAACATAACCAACAAAATAACATTAGTTAGTGGTAGGAAATCCGAACCGAAAAAGAATTGACAAAAGCGTTGTTGTTTGTATTTATTTACCTGGTTTCGATATCATATAAATCGCAAAGGGTAAGAATTTTTTGTTTGACAAGCGATCGCACGTTTTCTGGAGACACCACCACACAATCTGGTGCATACTGCATCACTTCCCGAATAAACCAAAATGTAAACGAAACCCTTCTCAGCACATGCTTGACACGTTGTTGTTCTGGCATCCATTCATTCAATTTATCTTCGGGTTTTGCTCGGTAAGCAAAAGCCAAGCCATTAAATAAATGCATGGAAACCTCTATTTCCGCTAAATGCGATCGCCATTCCCCATCAATAGTTGTGACGGCAGCATCTTGAATCCGATCTAAACGCAAACACCAGTTATGCTTTAATTCCTCAATATCGAGATTTCCCTCAGTCTCTTCGCACCAGCAATCGAGGTATTGACGCTTTTCATGGTTAGTAACTACAGCATGGCGAACTGTAAAATTAAATACGCGATTTGCAGCATCTTCATAGGAAATCTGAAAGGGTTGCTGGCGTAGAATATATTTATCAACTTGCAAACGCCAAGCTGAGGGTTGTTTTCCTAAAAAATCTCCAATCTCAGTTCGCATTGGTACTGATAGTTCGCCACGTTCTAAAAGTAACTTGGCTATTTCCCTTGCCTGCTCATTCTGCCCAATATCTATTAACGCACCCATTGCCCGATTTAAAGCACGAATACGACTTTCCGACCAATCATTATTGTTACCTATTAGCAACTGACGACGTGCGATCGCTTCTACCAATCTAGATATATTCGGCTTTTCTCCCCATTTCATCCCAAACTCTAACGCTAGAGTTTCCAATTCGACTTTATCTCTTTCTGAAATTGATAGTGTTATCGACTGACCTTTGCGACTCATACAAGTATACGGACACTTTTATACGGATATATCTTGCCAACTTCTATTTTGAATGGCAATATAAGGATTAACAACAGTTTACGGACACAAACTTAAGCATATATCCGATTAGAGTATTTCTAGTTATTCCAACATCAAAAAGCTGAAAATATAGATTTGTTAGAACATTAAATAAGTAGGCAAAATAAATATAATCCCTCAAATTATGCAGGAATTGTGATTATTCGTTTACCTTCTCGATATACTTTTGCCGATTGGCAACAAGCAATAGAGATATTAAAGCAAGGATTAGAGTCAGCAGAAGTTACAGGGAAGCTGTGGATTATTCAAAGTGGCAGTATTCAGGAATATCGACCAATTGAGCCAGATTTATGATTGATGAAAGTATCTACCAAGTTAATTTAAAATCAGTATATTCATCACCAGCAGAGGAGAGATTGCAAGATGTCAAATTACCCAATAATTGGTCACTTTCCTGGCATCAAGTAGAAACTCTGAAAGCATTACGCGACCCAAATATCGACGTTATTGTCAACACTGCAATGACGGGTGATGGTAAAAGTTTAGCAGCATATTTAGAAGTACTTCAAGGAGAATGTTCTGCGATCGCACTTTATCCTACTAACGAGCTTGCTCGCGACCAAGAAATACAAATCAAGGGGTATATTGATACTTTTAAACCTGCGAATAATCCCCGTGTAGCGAGATTAAGCAGCGCAGAGTTAGAAGTTTATGCCGAGAATGAAGGATTGAGAAAAAGTGCAGCAATTTCAACTTTGACCAATCAAAGAGAAGTTATACTTACTAATCCTGATATTTTACATTACTTGCATCGTGGAGCATATTTAGTACCTGGTGATAGCCCGGATAAATTATGGGGCAGAATCGATAAGGATTTTTAATTTATTTATTTTTGATGAGTTCCACATTTTCTCTGCACCACAAATTGCTGGGGTAATTAACACGATGTTGTTAATTAATTGTACTAATCATCATAAAAAGTTTCTTTTCCTTTCCGCAACACCCGATATAGAATTTATCGATAAGTTAAAAATAGCAGGTTTTCGCTGTCAAGAAATTAATCCATTAGATAAACATAAATACCATTTTCCCAATAATCAACAGCAAGAACAAGAGTTGCAAAATCAAAATTGGCGACAGGTATCACGCAGGGTAAGGCTAAATTTAATTTCTTTAGAACCATCATTTAAAGCGTCGGAAACTTGGATAAAAGAAAACAGCAATTTAATTTTGGAATATTTTCAAAGAAACCCAGGTAGTAAAGGTGCAATTATTCTTAATTCCATTGCCGCAGTTAAGCGACTTGTACCATTTTTCCAGAAAATTTTTGAAGCACATGGTTTAACTGTTGGCGAAAATACTGGTTTATCAGGAAAATTAACAAAAGAAAAATCACTTTTAGCTGACTTAGTTTTTGGTACGAGTACAATTGATGTCGGTGTGGATTTTAAAATAAATTTATTAATATTTGAATCTTCCGACGCAGGTAACTTTATTCAGCGTTTAGGACGATTGGGAAGACATGACGGTTACGAAAAAGATGGGGAAAAAATTAAGTTTGAGGAATATACAACTTACGCGCTAGTACCAAACTTCTTAGTCGAGCGGTTATTTTTAGGAGATAATCCACCTTTAGAAAATACGGGAAATTACGATCGCGCGTTTTTAAATACCACAATTAAAGAGAAGTATCGCCAAATCAACGACTTTCGCGGTTATTATCAACGCTGGGGTGCAGTACAATCATTTTACTTATTTCATAAATTGAGCGATCGCACTATTCAACAACAATACGCTCAAAGCCGTGAGAAGTTCCAAAAAGCCTGCGAAAACGTATTTGGAACAAGTCTCAAATCGATAGCTGGACGTGTATCTGGTTGGGCAAAAGATTGGAAAACTACTTCTGGTAAATCTGGTAATCCTATCGCTGAGGATGCTTCTAGTTTCCGTGGTGCGAGTTCCTTGCAATGCGGTTTGTATGATTTGACGGAGGAGAATGAAGCTGACAGATTTAAAACCTACGATTTACCTGGAATCCTAGGGAATTTGGAGATAGAAATGTGGACGGAAGCGGGATTTATGCGGACACTTAAAGAAACCGCACAACGTACCGGACAACCCATTCCCAAGGGTAAATATGAGCATTGTCTGGGATTTATGAAGTTGCGTAGCTATCGTGAGGAGCGGTTGAATTGGAAATTTGTATATCCAGGAGACTTACAAGGAATTGCAGATGTATGGAAAATCCAAGTTCTGACGGGGATTGAAGTTTGGCAACCCGATAATAATTATGTCAGGGAAATTAACAAACGCTTGAAAAAACAGGGGTTAGTTTGTTACGTGTTGCGTCATCCAATTGCAGAGGTGAGAAATAGATTACGCTTACCAATGCACTTTCAGCTTTATCCAATATCCGATGAACTTAGTTTACATGATAATTCCGCACCGTATGCGATCGCGTTTGGTCAGTCTGCGTTGTTGCTGGATACTTTAGCTTACAGGTTTAAGAGTAAGGGGGATGAAATATGGATCGCTTAGGGTTTCAATCCCTGATAGGGATTATTTTGAGAAAAAAGCTTACGGTTTTAAGCACAGACTTATTCGTTTCAATCCCTAATAGGGATTAGTTTAAGTTTTGATGTGCGCGTAAAGCCATCTCATATAAAAGAGTTCCATATTAGGGTTGAATATGTCAAGGCTTATATGAGGTTGAATAAGTCTAAGCTTATTATAATAGCTAGAAATCGCTTGACATCAGCTTTCGTTTTTTGTAGCGTCAACTTATACAAATTGCTGAAGGTCAGATATAACAAGCATCTGGACTGATGTGTCTGTATGTCAAAACTTGTAAATTAGGAAAATGCTATCTATGCTTGTCAAGCGAACCAAGCTTGAGAAATTGCTTACAATCCTCAAAGACGGTAATTGGCATTCAAGCGATGAACTAGCAGCAAGTGTTAGTTTTCGATTTGGAGACACTGTGTTTAAAGCTCGCAAGAAAGGCTACTTTGTTGAGAAAAGGCAAGTCGCTTATAACCAGTTTGAATATCGATTATCAGTACAGTAAAAAATGCGATCGCTTATGGGGGATTTCTTTAACTAATTTTTCTAACTAAATTTGATAGATTTCCCCTTTGAAGAGGGAAGTACCAGCTTGCGGTATTAAGCGCAGGTATAAGCAGTCTTAATCCCCAACAGCTTTGCTGATGGTTGAGAAAGTCACTTAAAAAGCCAAATCTTAAAGCAGTAAGTTTTAGTCAAGCTTCCCTCTTTTCTTAAAAAACAACATCTATGTCTCCTATGAATAAACCTACTCCAGAAGATTATCGAAATCTATTAGTAGAAGTAAAGCAGCGTATTCGTTTAGCGCAATACGCTGCACTAAAAGCAGTTAATCAAGAACTAATTGCACTGTATTGGGATATCGGCAAAATGATTGTTACCCGTCAACAAGGTGCAACTTGGGGAAAATCAGTTGTCGAGCAACTAGCAAAAGACTTACAAAATGAGTTTCCAGGTATTAGTGGATTTTCATCTGCTAATCTATGGCGAATGAGACTTTTTTATGATAACTATGCTGCTGATGAAAAACTCGCACCATTGGTGCGAGAAATTGGTTGGACTCATAATTTAGTCATTTTAGAAAAGTGTAAAGATGACTTAGAACGCGAGTTTTATATTAGAATGACTCGTAAATTTGGCTGGACGAAAAATGTGTTAATCCACCAAATAGAAAATCAAACCTACGAGAAAACTTTGCTCAATCAAACCAATTTTGAGCAAACAGTTTCAGAAGAGATTCGTCACCAAGCAAAGCTAGCAGTCAAAGACGAATACACATTTGATTTTTTAGAATTAGCAAACGAACATAGCGAACGACAATTAGAGCAAGCAATTTTGACAAGAGTTGAACCATTCCTGCAAGAAATGGGTGGAATGTTTGCCTTTATCGGTAGTCAATATCGACTCGAAATAGACGATGAGGAATATTTCATAGATATTTTGCTATATCACCGTATTCTCAAATGCTTGGTTGCAGTCGAACTAAAAATTGGAAAGTTTTTACCTGAATATGTTGGCAAAATGCAATTTTATTTGGCAGCATTAGATGAGAACGTAAAGCAAGCAGATGAAAATCCATCGATTGGAATTATTATTTGCAAGTCAAAAAATAAAACTATTGTTGAGTACGCATTGCGAGAATCAAATAAACCAATTGGTGTGGCAAGTTATCAAATAGTTTCCACAGTTCCACAAGAACTTAAAAATCAGCTTCCTGCACCAGAACAGGTATCAAAGCTATTACAGGGAATAGAGTAATTTATTTCGAGGGAAGAAATGGCTAGAAAAACTAAAGATTCTGACGAATCCAAGCAGCTTTCATTATTTGACAATATATCTAACAATATATCTGACAGTGGATTGGATGAAAATTCTGAATTAGAAACTTCTGACGTAGAAAATTCTGAAATTACGGACGAATCTGATGATAGCTGGTTAGACGGTGATTTTGGTTTTGATGGTGATTCTGACAGAACGATCGCAACCAAAAGTGAGTTACTAACTCTTAAGTTATTACGGGAAGCAATAGAAGCACAAAACCCTAATGACCAAGTGATGTCAGATTTTGGCAAATATGTATTACCAAATTTGCTGAGTATTGCTATTGGAGTTACAGCAAAAGGTGGTAAATTCTTTGATGAAATTGACGAAAAGCGAGAAGCAGAAGGGAAAGCAAAAGTTCGACGCGATAATGCTGCTGACCAATCTTTAAATACTCATTTACTCAATGGATTATTTCCGGCAAATTTAATTGAGAGACGTTTGCATAAACTCGATACCACAGTGCAACGAGTGGTAAGAGAAAAAGAAAGGAGATTAGTAATTGCTGGGTTTATTCTTCACGATTTTGAAAAATTCCCCGATGTTCCGAATGATTGTCGCAAGTTACCACTAGCAGAACATCGCCAAATTATCGATGAAAAAGTCAGACAATTAGGACTAGATAAGTTTATCAATCTAGAAAATCCAGAAGCTTATAAAGAATATATTGATGATTTGTTGTGTATGGCTTACAATGCACAACGACGTTGGGATACTAATTGGAATTTTTCCGAATTTGGCTTAAATCCTGTTCTCAAAGATAGAACACTTCGCAGTTTATCAGATTTAACTTGTCTTGCCGATTCTCTCGCTTCAATTATTAAACATCCTCAAGATGCTGAAAATCCTAGACTTAATGAAATTATTCATAGTTTGAGTGATGGAAAATTAAAATTTACCTATCACCGCATTTCTGAAAACCGAGGTGTGTTAACAAATGTGGTAAATAATGCGTTAATGGAAGCACATACCAGTTTAAATACTGAGGAAAATATCTACTATGAACCTCTGTTATATCTACCAACAGGAGTGATTTACCTGGCTCAAAGAAATGCTCCAGCTATTTCATTAGATGATGTACCTAATCAAGTTATTGAAAATATAAAATCACTTTGTTCTGGGCAATTAAAACTCAGACAAACAGGATTTGGTCGTGATGGCAAAGGGATGAAATATGCCGAATATTACAATTTATTTTTTGAGGAAATTGGCTTGATGAAAGTAGCTTTAGATGCTACATTAAGGATACTAAATCCTCAGAAAGATTCGGTTGCTAAAAGCCGTAGTGATAACTTAGTTAAGTTTCAACAGCAAAATGTATTATCTGCTGATTATGACTTCAAATTTGCCGATGATATTCGGATTGACCAAATAGCAGAATTTGGAGATTTAATCTGTCGTAAAATTTGGGGTGAAAGTGTCAATAGAATTGAAGCTGCTTGTAAAAAAGATAAAAATTTACCTAAATTAACACAGTTCGATTTAACTCACAAAGTTGCTGAATATTGGAACTTAACAGAATATCTACCCCAAATTAGGGAAATTCAACGCATTAATCAAAGTCTCAAGGAAAATAAATTAAAAGGTAATACTGGGGGAGTTCCCTATGAGTGGTATTACCTCGCAGCTAAATATCTAGAAAAAAATCCTGGAATTGAGAATGTTAGAGAAAGTTGTCAGCAAGCGATCGCACATATTAATAATTTAATTTCTCCGATTCTTTCCCAATATGAATTACCTGATGGTTGGAATGATTTACGACTCTGGGTAAAACAAGTTGTCATGTTACCAGGAAATCAAGAAACACAATCATCTGATAACTTCTTGAACGAACTTGCTAACTATAATGCTGCGAAAAAATCGGGACGGGGAAGACAATTAATTTGTTCTATTTCCCATTCTGCTTACACTGTCACCGAACAGATGGAATCTGCGGTTTTGTTTACTCCCCAGGTTTATACAAATAAACAAATGTTGAATGGTTCTAATGCCAAACGTAATATTTCTAGTATTGCGGGATTAGAAATGATGTTGCGGCAAATATTGATGAATCAGACTCAGGCTGTTGGGAAAAGATTTGAAGATGGAAAATATCGTTATCTGTACTTTTATCCCACTTATTACTTCACTCCAGAAACTAATAAGTTTTTGCAAAAAGCTTACACTGGAATTTCTCAAACTCGATTCGATACCAGCATTCGCAATCACTTTATCAGTAAAGATTTGCAAGCTGATTTTAATAAGGAAAGATATCAAAATGTTGATGCTTTTTTAATTGATGAAAACTTAGAGTCAGAAAAAGATAGAACCTTTAAACTTTCCTATCCAGATGACCAACCTTTGACATTTTACTTCATGGCAATGCCACCAGGAAGGGACAGCAGTGACACCGAATCTTGGGTAATGCCAAGTTGGTTAGCGTTTGCTTTTCCGATGATTTTAGACGTGAAAACAGTAGTTTCCGAATCACCTATTCCCCCCTTTAATGATGGTGCTGAGTTTGAAGAAAGCGTATTTCTTGATAGCGCACCTCATGCTTTCCGAACCTTAGTAGGAAGGGATAGATTTCGACTTGATTATATCCTCGAAGGATGGAAGGAAAATAATAAATCCTATCCTGCACCACTCAACGTACTGACAGCAGCTTATGCAATTCATATAGACGTTAATGCCAAAAGCGGAAAGTCTGGTTATGATGCAAACTGGGGTAGATTTACAGAGTTAGCCAAGGATTTTGAAACTACTCCTCTTCATGTATTTGCTTATCTGAATCGCTGGGTAAGGAATCAAGCAATAGAAACAGCAAGAATTGAAAAAATAAAGCTTTATGCTTATAACTTTTACCCTTGTTTTGACCCTTGTGCAGAATATGATTTTGAATCAAAGGAATGGAAATTAATGCCAGAATCGCAATTGAATCATCCAAAAAAATTAACCGATTTGTATCGTAAGTTTTATCGCGCTAACAAACGCTATAACCCCAAATCTAATGCAGTATTAAAACCAATTGATATTGCAGCAGAGACAATTCTCAAAGCTGAAACTAGTGTATTTAATGGAGATACTTTAGTCGCAGCAGTCGCAGCAGAAGTATTCAAACTCATGGATAGAGTTCATGCAAATACTGCGGATGGACGCTGGGTAATGAGCAAACGGGAAGAAGAAAGACAAGCAGTTTTAGATTTTGCGAGGTATTTTGTGATGGAGGTTTTTGAAAACTCATTTGCAGGCGATCGCGCTCGTTTAGCAGGTAGACAATTGAACTTAATTAAAGACACTTGTGAATTTTTATATCGCTTGGAGGATGATAAGGAAAATGCCAATAAAGAGATTAAAGAAAACGAAAATGAAACAAATAAAGATTAAAATTTTTGCTGGCTAACGTTATCTAATTTTAATCTGATAAAATGTTTGGTTCCGCTTTGATAGAGCCAACCTACAGTAGCTACATTAAATATTTTTTACTTAACTAGGAGACAAATTATGTCATTTATCAAAACCGTTGATGCTAAATTTTTCCATGCTGAAATTCCCTATAAACCAATGGGTAAGTATGTACATTTTCTTACCGTTCGGGTTACGGAATCCTATCCCTTATTTCAAACAGATAGTGAACTAAATAAAGCAAGAGTAAGAGCGGGAATCGTCGATAAAACTACAATTAGTAGACTTTCCATGTTCAAACGCAAACAATCTACACCAGAACGTTTAGTCGGGAGAGAATTATTACGTAACTATGGATTAATGACAGCTAAAGAATGCGAATATAACGTCAACTTTGCGATGAATAATCCCGATTGTATTATTTACGGATTTGCGATCGGTGATTCGGGTTCAGAAAAATCAAAAGTAGTTGTGGATACCGCATTTTCGATTAAATCCTTCGATGAATCCCACGAAACTTTTACTCTGAATGCACCTTTTGAAAATGGTACGATGGCATCTAAGGGTGAAAATGGTTCTAGAGTTGGTGAGGTGACAAGTAGAATTAACCAACAAGACCACATTAAACCTCAAGTCTTTTTTCCCAGTATTATTACACTAAAAGACCCTACAGAAGCGAGTTTTTTGTATGTATTGAATAACATTCTACGAACTCGTCATTATGGAGCGCAAACTACCCGCACGGGAAGGGTAAGAAATGAATTGATTGGGGTAATATTTGCTGATGGGGAAATAGTTAGTAACTTGCGTTGGACTCAGGCAATTTACGACTATATGAAAACTAATAATACCTTACATTCACCCGATCCATTAAATGAAGATGAGGTGTTTGATGCTGCAAAAGTTTCGATATCAGCATTGATGGAAGAAGAATTTATTGTGCATGAAGATATTCTAGGTGAAAAATTTGCAGCTTTACTTAAAGAAGTAAAAGCGATTACTGCAAATGAAGAAGAACTTAAAAAAATGCTGAAAAAAGCCGATGATGAAGCCAAAGCTTATGCGAAATTACACATCAAAGGTAAAGACAAAGAAAAGGAAAAGGATAAAGATAAAGAAAAAACAGCCGCGAAATAATAACTATGACTATAATTTACCGTTGTCAAATTGAATTACATGATAGTGTTTATTACGCAACCCGCGAAATTGGTAGACTCTACGAAACTGAACCAGTAATTCATAACTACGCGCTCTGCTACGCACTCGGATTAGTAGATAGCGATAAATATGCAACTACTGTCTCTGAAGAACATTCCTACCGCTATTTTTGCCCCGAACAAGTACCAAAATATGAGGAACATTTAACCCCGCTAAATCAACAGGAAATTTATGTAACTCCAGCATGTTCCATCAGTCATACTTCCATACTCAATACATGGAAATATGCGAATAATAATTACCATGTAGAGATGGAGAAAACTCAAAAGAATATTCCTAGCTTTGGGAGAGCAAAGGAAATTGCACCAGAAAGCCAATTTGAGTTTTTGTAATTTCTCAAAAAGAAATTAAGTTACCAAAATGGATTCGCTTGGGAAAATGGATGAGTAAAGCAGAGGTTACTGTTGAACCATTATCCCAACCAAAAATCAAAACAGATTTATTTATCTGTACCCATCCTTTAAATCCATTGGATGTGATGTTCACTAATCAAGTAATTAGTTACGATGTGGTAAATATGCCACCAGTTAGTTTGATTCAAAATGTGCAGATGCGCGGACGATATTACTATTTTGAAAATGCCAAAAATGTGAGATTACCCGTTAATATGGCATACCGTTTTCGGAATTAAGTTTTGGACGCAATGTAATAGATTGCGTCCTTACTTTCCAAAACCAGAACTACGCTTTTTAGGTTTCACAGATTTATTCGCTAACAATTCTTTCGCAAAACCTCCTTTATCTTGTAAAAATAATTTGCGAGTACGCTGACTTTGATATTCTTTTAATTCTGCTGCTAGGGGATGACTAGAATCTACTTCTAGGTGAGTTATGGAAACAACATAAGCTGTTTTATCTGTTGTTTCGGATGCTAAAGCACAGGAAATCCCACCTTCATCACCACTATAAAGAACAGAGGTAACTTCATATTCTCGATCGGGATTAGCAATTTCTCCTTTTTCTTTTAACATTCGCAAAAATTGCTTTCCAGGACGTACTTTCATTGGTAAGCTGGCTTTTAATTTCTCGGTTAGTGCCATAGCTTGACTGCGATCGTCAATTTTCATTGTTTTTTCTCCTAAGTTTTATCTGTTTCAAGATTATTATCTAATTTGCTCAAATCTATGCCCAACAGCTTAATTCTCAACCTCGTTCCCCAGTCAACTATCTATCCACAATTCTTAACGGGGAGACACTACCATGCACTATTCCTTAACCTTGTCAGTTCCGTCGATCGCACTTTAGGTGATGTTCTCCACGACTCTAACGCAGATAAGGCTTTTACCCTGTCTCCTTTGCAAGTAATAATGGATGCGGGAATGCCAAGACGCAGGGAAGAACGAAAAAGTAGCTTACTGCAATATCAGCATCAGCAAGCTATTTCTCCTGGGAGTTCTTGTTGGTGGAGGATATCGTTACTCGATGACACGCTATTTAGCAAATTAACGCAACTATGGCTAAATATTAATCCCGAACAGCCTTGGCATCTGGGTTCTGCCGATTTATTTATTACTAGGATTCAAGGTACACCACAGTCTACGCAACCTTGGGCAAATGCTTGTAGTTACTCTCAATTATACGATCGCGCCAGTAATGTTGAGAAAACAATCGATTTTGTTTTTGCGACACCAACTGCTTTCCGTCAAGGAAGTTATGATACTGGGTTGCCTACTAGGGATTTAGTTTTTAAAAGCTTGTTGCAACGTTGGAATAAGTATAGTGGGATGGAGTTTGGTTCTGATTTTATTGAGTCACTTTTCCCTAGTTTTTTTAATATCAGAACTGAAGTTGCTAGCGATTCCCGTAGTAAGTTTATTGGTTGTGTTGGTGAGATTAGCTATCGGATTATGGGTGATGTGGAAGTTGAAACAATTAAGATAATTAATGCTCTTGCTGATTTTGCTTTATATGCAGGAATTGGACGCAAAACGACAATGGGAATGGGGATGGTGAGGAGAATTTAAAAAGTTAAAAGTTAAAAGTTAAAGGGTAAAATTAATAAGAAAATATTCATCAATGAATTAAAGAAAATGGGAATATACATCTCTACAAACTATTTATTATTCCCAATCTCCATCTTTCAAAATCTAAAATCCAAAATCTAAAATCCAAAGCTTGTACTGAGCGACAGCGAATGTATCTAAAATCCAAAATCTAAAATCCAAAATCTAAAATCCAAAATCAAATGACTGAATATATTCCGATTGCAGCATTAAATCAATATGCTTATTGTTCGCATCGCTGTTGGAGGATGCATTGTATTGGCGATTTTATCGATAATCAATACACAATTGAAGGGACTAGTTTACATGAAAGAGTACATATGACAGGTGAAGGAAATCGAGAGGAAACTTGGCAAGTTAGAGCAATTTGGTTGAAGTCTGAAGAATATAAGTTAATTGGGAAGTCTGATTTAATTGAATTAGAAAATGGTGAATTTTATCCAGTTGAATATAAACGCGGAAAAAAAGGTGAGTGGGATAATGATGAATTACAAGTTTGCGCTCAAGCTTTGTGTTTGGAGGAAATGACGGGGAAAGTTATCAATATTGGGTATGTTTATTATGCTCAAACTCATCAACGGCAATTAGTAGAAATTAATGCCGAATTACGTCAACAAACTATTGCCACAATTGAAGATGTTACGAGGTTATTGGAAACTGGAGCAATGCCCAAAGCGGTTTATAGTCCACGCTGTAAAGGTTGTAGTTTGTATGAGCAATGTTTACCAAAAGTTGTGGAGAAGGTTGGGAAATATTTTGAGGTTGATTGAGATAATTTTTTAAGATTTTAACGCAGAGGTTCGCGGAGTTAGCGCGGAGTTTCGCAGAGGGTTTTATTAGTTTTTTTGGAGGAAGAATATGGGTACTGTTTACGTTACACAGGAAGATAGTTTTATTGCGAAGGTTGATGAAAGATTAAATGTGAGGTTTGAGAAGAAAACGATTTTAGATGTGCCATTACTCAAAGTTGATGGTGTAGTTATTATGGGACGTGCGAGTATTTCCCCTGCCGCGATCGCAGAACTTATTCAAAACAAAATTCCTCTCACTTTTCTCACAGTTAATGGTAAGTATATAGCCCGTTTGGAGCCAGAAATGAGTAAGAATATCTTTTTACGAAATGCTCAATGGAAAGCTGCTGGTGAGTCAATTCAAGCTATTCATGTTGCTAAAGGTTTTGTTAGGGGTAAGCTGAAAAATTACCGAAATTCATTGTTACAAACTCAGCGCAATTATCCTGATATTGATACGAGTAAGGGGATTAGTCAAATCGAAACTTGTTTAGTTTCTTTGGAAAAGGCACTTACAATTGATTCAATTCGAGGTTGTGAGGGTGCTGGAAGTGCGGCATATTTTGGCTGTTTTAATGACTTTATTCGTGTCGATAATTTTAGCTTTAATCATCGCAATCGTCGTCCACCTATTGACCCTGTAAATGCACTTTTAAGTTTTGGATATTCATTGCTACGTCACGATATTCAAGGTGCTTTAAATATTGTTGGGTTTGACCCATATTTGGGTTATTTACATACCGAGCGTTATGGTAGACCGTCTTTAGCACTAGATTTAATGGAAGAATTTCGTCCTTTAATTGTTGATTCTTTGGTTCTTGGTGCAATTAATCGAAAAATTTTCAAACCATCTGATTTTGTTTCTGAACCTGTTAGTAATGCGGTTTCTTTAACTAAAGAAAAATTGCATGAATTTCTGAGGCTATATCAGGAGAGAAAGCTAAAGAAAATCACTCATCCTGTTTTGGGAATTAAAAAAAGCTATCAAGAAATTTTTGAAATTCAAGCGCGTTTATTGGGTAAATATCTTATGGGGGAAACTGATAAATATCCACCTTTGGTTATGAAGTAATAATTAGTTGCTCTAATTAAGTTTTATTCCCTTTTACCCCTCATTATTCTCAACTTATGATGTTTGTTGTTGTTTCCTATGATGTTTCTGAAGATAAGCGTCGTACTAAAATTCATAAGATTCTTAAGTCTTATGGACAATGGATGCAGTATTCTGTTTTTGAGTGTGATTTGACTGATACTCAGTATGCTAAACTGCGATCGCGCCTTTCTAAAGTGATTAAACCGAAGGAAGATAATATCCGTTTTTATACGCTTTGTGCTTGCTGTCAACCAAAGGTTGAGCGTATTGGTGGTGAAATGCCACGGGATAATACGATATTTTTTGCTTGATTTTTGCTGGCTGGTTGCGCTAACCTGTGGGTGTTGGAAAAAGTTTGTTGGTTTTAGTGGCTGGATTGTCTATTCTGTCTTGATTTCAGCGATTTTTTCTGGATATGAGGTTGGCGCAATCTCTGAAAGTGTCTTTGTGTATGGGTTTTGGCTTTTTCGCTCTGGCTACTGTTGACAAGCGATCGCTTGAAACAGTATTTTAGATTTGGTTAGCGTAAATGTACCTTGAAAACTAAATACAGCAAGCGTTCTAATCGAAGCTATTGCAATTTAAAATAATCCCTATCAGGGATTGAAACGAGATGGTATGACAGACATACCTGATCCTTATGATTGCAATTTAAAATAATCCCTATCAGGGATTGAAACATATACCGCTAGAGGACAAGCTGAAATCAAGGGTATTGCAATTTAAAATAATCCCTATCAGGGATTGAAACGGGTAGCGTGGAGATATTTGCCGAAAGCAGCATAACTTCCATTGCAATTTAAAATAATCCCTATCAGGGATTGAAACATTTTTTCTGCCTCTTTATTAAAAAGAATTTTTGAATTGCAATTTAAAATAATCCCTATCAGGGATTGAAACAAGAAAGCGGCTGAAAGCTATGTACACATCCATGTATTGCAATTTAAAATAATCCCTATCAGGGATTGAAACTTTTTTTTGGGATAATCTTATTATAAGCTCATCATTGCAATTTAAAATAATCCCTATCAGGGATTGAAACATAAATATTCGGCGAAAAAACTTCATTGAATTGATTGCAATTTAAAATAATCCCTATCAGGGATTGAAACAAAAATTGATTCACTCTCTGCCGAGAAAGAGAAAAATT
>JAAUPE010000051.1 GCA_012034595.1 Calothrix sp. CSU_2_0
GAATTAGGAGTTAGGAGTTGGGAGTTAGGAATTAGGAATTAGGAGTTAGGAATTAGGAGTTAGGAGTTTGGAGTTGGGAGTTTGGAATTAGGAGTTTGGAATTAGAATTTGTTTGGGTATTAATTTTAATTTTTAATTTTAATTTTAATTTTGTTGTTTATCTGGACTTTCGAGAATCGAGATAACGACATAAACGACGAGATAAAATCCCCTTTAAAGCTTGATTGCGAACCGGATTTTTAGCCTCAGATTCAGCTTCTTGAATAATTACAGTAATCTGTTCCTCCAAAATCGCTTCTACCTGACTATCAAGAATTTGTAACCTTTGCCAATCTGTAAATAAATTCGCTATTTCAATAACCTGAGAACGTAAAATTAGTAATAACTTTTGTCGGATATCAGCACGCAACTCATTTAACTTTAATAATCGAGTCACCTCAAATTGCTTAGTTAACCCAATTTGCGGAGCAATCTGACTCATCGATTCCCCTCGACAATGGAAAAGATGCAAACCAGTTAAAAAAGATTGTTCGACAAATTTACGCTTTTGCCGCAACTTAATAATAAAATCTTCAGTAACTTGCGCGATCGCTTCATCCAAGGATTCCATAAACTGATTTTGATACAACTGCAAAAATTCAATCTGTTCCTCATCCTCCTGTTTCGCTCTAGAACCCTCTACCAACGGTTGTATTTCTGGTCGATCCAAAGATACCGAACTCACTGAACCCCCCTGTGCTGCAATCCGGTAACGTCGTAATTTAGTTGCGATCGCTTGTAGTTGTCTCAAAATTGCATCCCCGTTCAAAACCCTCCCCGTTTCCTCCTGCAAATGCCGGGAAATGCGTAATAGTTGTTCTGGAGTGGGAACTTGGCAAGGCAAAGTTGAACCCGCAAGACGTTGCTGCAAACGTTCTTCTCGGTAAATCCCGTGGTAACTTCTCAAAAGTTCACAGATTTGTTCAATCTCCAAAGCAGTCAAACCATACATATTCGTTAAAATTCGTTGTAATTCCTTAGAATTTGTATCATTCAACAATGCCCAATCGCTCACCAAAAATACACCATGCTGAAGCAAAAATTTCTTCAGTTCCGGTTGCTGCTTCACATAACGATTAACCCAAGTATTCAGCGAACCCTTAACTGGATCGAACGTCTTTAAAACCGTTGTTGCTAAAGATTGGTAAGCACTTTTTTGTTGGATATTTTTCAGTTTTTTATTGAGTTGTACTGTTAATAAAACCTCATCATCCAGCACAAACGGGAATAAATCCTGACAATTAAAGCCATTATGGCATCCAAACTTCGTAGCCAAATCTAAGCAAACCTGATATACCTGATGAGAAATGTAGCAACGCAGACAAACTTCTGCCAAGTAAGCATCACCAGCATTCGCTTTTTCATCAGAGCGCATTTGCAACCACAAATGACGTTGAATTGCCACATCTGATATCTCTGTCAACCCTGGAAATTGCTGTTGTAGATAGTTTTGAGCTACGGGAACCATCTCAACTCGGCGATTACTATTAGAATCTAGCTTGACAAATTCCCAATACTTTGATACTAGAGTCACAGTAATTTTACTCAATGCCAATCACTATTAATTCTTCCACCTCCTTTATCTAAATGCAATTTTAAATTTGACAGCATAATCTGTGGTGTTATATCTCTCTATTTCTGAAGCGGAGAGCTTATGCAGAATTTGCTGATTTCTGGCTTTTTTTAATTCCTGGTGGGATGGAATTTGGAATTGCACTTGTTGCTGATATTGTAAGGGCGTAGCTTGCTTGCTATGCTTCGGAGTATTGTTGCCCTAATATTGTAAGGATGAATGACCGTTCGCCCCTAATATTGTAAGGGCGAACGGCCGTACTCCGAAACGGAGAAGCAAGCTACGCCCCTACTTAAACTCCGGTCCATTCTTTAAAAATCGGTAAAACAAACTCAATTGGTCGTTTTTCCTCAGTCGTAATTCTTACCGTGGTTGTGGTTCCCGATGTAATTTTTTGCTCTGGACCCTTGGAGGAAGTCCATTTGTAGCCGCTATCGGTTGAGGTATCTTGTTGCAATTCAGTAAATACTGCTACATGGGGACCTTGCGTAAGGACGCTGGGTAAAATATCAGGATTTCCAACTATACTCGCTGCATTTTGTTGTGTAATGGGGAAAGAAGTTATTTCTTTGACTACTGCTTTGATACCACCAAATTCTTCGCGCTTCACAGTTGAAGGTGTAACCTGCAAAGTCATTCCCGGTTTAATATTCTTACCTTCGCTAACGGGTAGAAAGGTGACATTAACCAATTTATCGGTTGATTTTTGGGCTGAAATCGTACCTAATGCAGTTCCAGGTTCGAGTTGTTGTCCGGGTTTGGCATTAATTTCTAAAATTGTACCCGTATGTTGACTGACGATTTCGCTACTTTGTCGCAATTGTAATTCTAATTGCGCGATCGCACGTTCGGTTTCTGTGATTTCTTTGGCTCGACTGGTTACTGTGACTAAATCCTGTTCTTTTTGGCTTGCTTGACGACTATTTAATGCTTTTAATTGTGCTTCTAATTCGTTAACTTGGTTGAGACTTTGTTGGTAACTGCGTCTTGCGTCAACTTCTTTAACTTCTAATTGATTTAATTGCGATAGCACCTCATTCAATTGGGTTTGGGAATTGAGGTATTCTTGTTGAGCGCTGAGTGCGGTATCTTTGGGGACAGCACCTTGTTTAAATAAATTTTCCCTTGCTTCCCAACGTTTTTTTAAAGTTGGTTGTAACTCACGGATTGTTTGTAAACGTAACTTGAGGTTTTCCCGTTCTTTGTTGAGAACATTAATGCTTTTGTCACGGAGTTCTGGAGTGAGGGATTGTACGGTTTGCAAGCTTTGTTGTAGGGTTTGTCTTTGCTGTGCGATCGCAGACTGTTCGAGGGAGAAACGTTGTGTTTGAGCAAGTTGTGCAGTTTGGTCTTGCGATCGTAATTGTACGAGTTTATCGCGGGATAATTGTAATTGGTTGCGTAATTCGGATTGGTCAATTGTGGCGATAATTTGACCTTTTTTAACTTTATCACCAGGTTCTACATTCACTCTCAAAATTCGTCCTGGGTTTGCTGCCTGAACGGTGACAACTTTGCTGGGGTAAACTAGTACTCCTTTACCGGAAACTAAAATTGGAATACGTCCAAACCAACTCCAAGCTCCCGCAGCAGCAACCAAGGAACCAAGTGCAAATAAAGAGAACCAACGTTTGGGATTAGTAACTTTAATTAATAGGTCAAGTTGTTCGGGAGAAGCAACTTTATCTAGAGCTTCTTTACGAAAGATATTATTTTTTGGTTGAGTCAACATAATTTTTTATTTTGGATTTTGGATTTTGGATTTTTAATGATTAATAAGGTATTTGGAATGGTAAATGTCTAATTTATTTCTATATAGACAAGAGACGACTCGCCGAGTCGTCTCTACTGTACTTTTACCCTTTTCAACATCCATTCAAATCTTGCTCCTGCTAATGCAACTTGTGCGAGAAAATTCTGATTAAGCTCGTTGGCAAACGAAGAATCAAGAGAATCACCACTGCTATAACTCAACCTGCCATAACCAAGTCTTTGCACCATTGCTTGTTGTTTATCAGCTAAAAGAATCGCTAATACACGATAAAAGCGAGCAGCAAAACCAACATCATGTAATAACTTTGCAGACATGCGCCAACGAGGAATCGAAAGCACCCGTGAATCCCGTAATGCCCTAACTGTAACTGCGGGTGTTTGTGCTTCGATAAATGGTGTTTCTCCCAACATATCGCCACGAGATAAACGGGCTAATTCTCGCTCTAAAATTGGATTTTCGTCTTCTTCCAAATTAGAAAATACCCGCGATAATGGATTTTCTTCATCTTCTGTAGAATTTAAAGAAACTGCCCCATCAAGGACGATATGAAACGCCTCAATCGGTCTACCACTACGCATTAATACCGTATTTTCAGCAACTTGTTGAACTCGTCCTGCGGCAATTAACCAATCGATATCGCTATCATGTAACTCCGCAAAAACAATCAAAGCTTCCCGCAATTCTGGTCTACTTAAAACTACCGTACTCCGTCCAAAATGGCTCATCATTTGCTGTAAACGATTTGCCAACATAACTGCGATCGCACGATATAAATGTGCGGCAAATTCCTGGTCTTCTTGTAATTTTTGGATGAGTTGATTTTTAGGAATAGTTAAAACAACCGATTTAGTAGTAGCTTGAACCGTTGTCGAAGGTAAATAAGTTTCAACAAAAGGAATTTCTCCGACCATTTCCCCACTCGTTAACCAAGCGATTTCCCGTCCTGGTAATGTCCCACCTTCTAAAGCTGCGAATGCACGACCAAGAGGATTTGTATCAGCTTGAGTTAGTAAAATGGTCATAGCACCATCAAGCAGAATGTGCAGTGCGTCCAATGGTTGATTTTGACGAACTAAAACAGTTCCAGATTCAATTTCTACTCGATGTCCAACTGCTAACATCCAGTCTATATCTTGATTGCTAAGTTCCTTTAGTAAAACTTCCGTCATAAATAAAATTCCCTTTTTTTATTGATGCAATGAGAGGGAAGGAAAAGAGTTAGGAGTTAGGAATTAGGAGTTAGGAATTAGGAGTTAAGAGTTATAAATTAATAATTTTCTTTTTCCTATTTCCTTTTCCTCCTTCCCTCCGCTCCATTAATTTCTGCCAAATAAGCGACCAAATTCCTTAACGAAACCTAAAGCATCACTGGCAGAATTAAAACCCAAACCAATCAATTGAAATGCAGAAGAAGATATATTAGAATACCTAGAAAAAGAGCTACGACCAAAACCTCTTCGTCTAGAACTGGTTCTGCTACCTGCAAATATGTCTCTTTGGTTAAACATCGAACCGGATAAATATATATCAATTCCCCCAGAAATTCCGTCAAGTTCCTCTTCGGATAATTCAACTGGGATATTATCAATGTTGTTCTCATCAGACATTATTTTTTCTCCTCTGCATAATCAATCAATTTATTGACCTCTGTACATAGCTTATTTCTGGGAATTGGGAACTCATGCAAAAAGAAGCTGAATATTGCCAAAATACTACCCAAATAAGAAAATAGAGATGCGATCGCATCTCTATTGGGTACACACGTTGTTCTACTAAGGAAGGTCTATATAACAGACTAAGCTGCTTTTACAAATTGAAATTAGTTACCAACACCCAAGTTCTGGTTAGAAAAGCTGTAAATTTCTCTTGCAGCAACACCGAATGTATTTCCAGCGCCACCAGGACCAGCCACAGTTCCACCAGTTACTAACAAGTCATTTTGTTGAAATTGGCTTACAGAATCATTAGTTAAGCTTTGTCCATTACCAAGAACAAGTGAGAATCCACCTGCAACTGTATCCAATTCATCTTCAGAAAGTTCAACAGCAAATTGGTTTTTGATTTCGTTCGACATTGTTTTTCTCCTAATTAGTTAGTTGAGTATATTTGTTTAGCGAACCAGCTTACTTTAACCATTTATTGTTTATCTTGGTTTCGTTTGCTGCGGTTCGTTTCGTTTCATGTGTTCATAGTATTCAATTCCCCAAGGGTTGTGTATCGGGAGAAAGTTCGGATCGAAAACTGCTTTTTATCCATCGAAGCGACTCCTACTAAAGTTGGAGATGGGATAATTAGGCAAAAAAGATGTTTAAATAGAACCCATGTACTAAAAACCCCATTCTCAGCAGTCACTTACTTTGTCCATTTTGTCCAATACCCAAAAACTGCACGAGTTAACTAGTTCCAGATATATAGGTTTAAAGAGCGTTGATAGAGACTGGAAAATGCTGCGTCGTCTTAAAATTGCTGATTTTAATCTTGATAAGTTGAAAATTGGGTCTCAATTTACACTACTTTTATCAATTATCTTTGTTGCTGGTATAGTTCTTGGTGGCTTTACATTGTCAGAAGCATTGGAAAACAAAGCTCAACAAGAAATGAGCTATCGCGGACAGATGGCAATACAGTTAATCAACGCAGTCAAGAATTACACAAGTAACGATATTGCACCTTTACTTGCAGAAATAGCTAATCCAGAGACACGTTTTATTCCCGAAACTATACCCAGCTTGTCTGCAAAGCAAGTAGTCAACAAATTTAAACAAAATTGGAACAACAAAGACTTTACTTACAAAGACGCAACCCTCAACCCGACAAATATGGATGACAAAGCCAATTTATTTGAAGCAAGATTAATCGAGCAATTTACGAGCGATCGCACACTCACATCTCTTTCTGGATTGCGATCGCAATCTGGGGAACAACTATTTTATATTGCTCAACCTCTCGTTGTCACAGATTCTAGCTGTTTGCAATGTCATACTTCCCCAAAAATTGCTCCTAAAAGTCATACTCAAAAATATGGCACGCAAAATGGTTATGGTTGGAAGTTAAATCAAATTATTGGAACTCAAATTATTTACATTCCTGCTAGTAAGGTTTTTAATGATGCTCGTCAAGCAACTTATTTATTTATTGGCATATTTATTGGTATTTTTGCATTAGTTATTATCTCTATTAACTATTTACTTAAATGGAGAGTAATTCAACCCTTAAAACCAATGGCTCAACTTGCCCAAAGCATTAGTTTGGATAATGTTAGTGCTAATGAAGTTAGGATTTTAGAACGTAAGGGATTGACTAAAGTTGCTCAAAGAAAAGATGAATTAGGACAACTAGGACGGGTATTTCACAAAATGGTGCAGGATATCTATGCACGTGAACAGCAATTAGCCGAACAATTACAACAACTGCAAGTAGAAATTGACCAAGCAAAAATTATTAAAGAAGTTGCCGAAATCGCCGAGAGTGATTATTTTCAAAAGTTACAGCAAACCGCGAAATCAATTCGGAATGAATGGAAAAATAATTTGTAGTTTCTATTATTCACTGTTATACAGACAATTAAATCAGTTATTTGTACTGGAATTTTCAATTCAATAATAATCGATTAGGACTTAAAATCATGACAAAAATTATATCAATTCATTCTTTTCGAGGTGGTACTGGTAAATCTAATGTTACTGCAAACCTCGCTACTATCATTGCCCGTATGGGATATCGAGTCGGAATTGTAGATACAGATATTCAATCACCAGGTATTCATGTTCCTTTTGGATTGGATGAATCAAAAGTCAAATATACACTGAATGATTACCTCTGGGGACGTTGTGCGATCGAAGCTGCAACTTATGATGTTAGCTCTATTTTTACAACTCGACAAAAGAAAAATTGGTTTAATAAAAACCAAGGTAAAATTTATCTAATCCCGTCAAGTATTAAAACTAGCGAAATTTCTCGAATTTTACGTGAGGGGTATGATGCTCGTTTACTCAATGATGGATTTCGTCATTTAATCCAGCGTCTAAAGTTAGATTATTTATTCATTGATACTCATCCCGGTATTAATGAAGAAACACTTCTTTCTGCTATCATTTCTGATGTACTTGTGGTGATTTTACGACCCGATAAGCAAGATTATCAAGGAACAGCAGTAACGGTTGATGTAGCACGTAAATTGGATGTTCAAAAAATCCTTCTAGTTATAAATAAAGTTTTACCTAGTCTCAACCAAGAAGCATTAAAACAACAAGTTCAAACAACTTATAATGTTCCAGTTGCGGGGGTTTTACCTGTATGTGATGAGATGTTTCATTTAGCAAGTAGCGATATTTTCTGCTTGCGTTATCCAGAACATCCTTGGACTAATATCGTCAACGGCATTGCTAAACAGTTGAGTGATAATCATAAACCTTTAAATCAATCATTTTCATTCGGAAAAACCATGAGTTAAAAAGTTATTAGAGTGTAAGTACTAGCAACAACAAACAATTTGGGACAACTTATTTTTTGGTATTCCCTTGACATAAGTTCAGATTTTACCCGTTTGCAGTATACCTTCTCGTGCTAAATTACAGGAGTTATGGAGTTGGGAAAGTCCGGTGAGATTCCGGTACTGTGCCGCAGCTGTGATGGGATAACCCAAGTCAGAATGCCAATTCTCATACTGTAATCGAGAAATATTTGTACTCCCTGCGTTGCACAGGGAAGGAGTTTCTGCTGTGGTTGCTGAAGTTGCTACCTGTCCTGGTTTATTTTATGCCACACCCGCTCAAGACGGGATATTATCTCGGATCAGAATACCAGGTGGAATTCTCGATCGCCAACAATGTGATGTAATTGCAGATATTGCCGAACAGCTTGGTGGTAATTATGTTGATGTCACAAATCGAGCGAACCTGCAAATTCGGGAAATTAATACGGAAATCAATCCCCAAGTTTTGCTGCTTTTACAAAATGTTGGTTTGGGTTCTTCTAATTCCCAGGTAGACCATATCCGCAATATTATGACCAGTCCAATTGCTGGAATCGATCCGCAAGAACTGATTGATACTCGTCCTTTTGCAAAAGCTTGGGATGATTATATTGCTATACATCCCCATTTAGGAAGACTTTCTGCAAAATTTAGCGTTTGTTTTGATGGTGGGGGGAAATTTCGAGTATGCGATCGCCCCAATGATATCGCGTTTGTTGCAACTCTAATTAACGGTTGTGTTTACTTCCGTTTATATTTGAGTGTGGGTGAAAAGGGAGAAACACCAGTCGATGTGGGAATTTTGGTGAAACCAGAGGAATGTTTGCTGGTTTTGGTCGCTTTAGCTGATGTTTATCTCCAAAATAGTCATGTTGATAATAGTAAAATTAAAAGCGATCGCAAGCTACGTTTACGCGAAGTCATAAAAATTCTCAGCATTGAAGGATATTTGCGGGAAGTTGAAGCTTTGATTTCTAAGGTAATTACTCCCAATTCTGACCCAATTTTACATCCATCCAGGCAAGATTTTGGTATTGTCAAAAGTGAAGTTAATCCAAGTCAATATCAGCACATTGGTATTCATCCCCAAAGTCAACCTGATTTAGTTTATATCGGTGTTGTTCTTCCCCTTGGTCGTCTTCAAACCCAGCAATTACGAGGATTAGCGGCTTTAGCGACATGTTACGGAAGCGGTAAAATTAGACTCACACCCTGGCAAAACTTGCTTATTACTGATATTCGCGATCGCGTAGTTCCAGAGGTTGAGAATAAAATTACCCAACTAGGATTAGATTATTCTGTTAACAACATCAAAAGTGCAATGGTTGCTTGTTCGGGTACAAAAGGCTGTAAGTCTGCCGCTACAGATACCAAAACCCATGCATTATCCTTAGTCAAACAACTAGAACAAGGTCTTAATCTCGACCTACCCATCAACATCCATTTTACCGGATGCGAGAAATCCTGCGCCCAACATGGTAAAAGTGACATTACTTTACTGGGTGTAAAGATTGTCTCAAAAACTGAAACTAGTGAAGCCTATCGGGTTTATGTTGGTGATGGAGAAGAAAAATTTGGTCGAGAACTTTACCAAAATGTCACAATAACCGAACTCCCCCAACTAATAGAGCAAATTTTAAAAATGTACCAAATAAATCGTCAAAATAATTATGAACCCTTTAGAGAATTTGTCAATCGATATGCGATCGCGGAATTAAAACAATTATTCCATCCCGTTAAGCGACTATCCTACTCTTCATCAGGGCAGGATTACACCACTTCTTCTGCAAAACTAATATGATTTTTAGCTTTGCATTTTAATTTTTTAATTTAACAACGCTTAGGAATGCATATTAATAAAATGTAAGTTTTTGATTTTGTGCCTAATTAAATTAACGGGCTTTCCTGCCCATTCCACAAGATATGTATGTTGTTTAATTGCTAATCCTTAATAAAACAAATCCAAAATCGTTCGACTGAGCAGTTCGGCAAGCTTACCGTATCACTTGCCAAAATCTAATACCAATTCAAGAAATCATTGCAACACATACACAACCTGTAGAGACGTAGCAATGCTACGTCTCTACCCCCCATCTGTCGCGTTATTTTTTCCAATTGGTATAAAATCCAAAATCCAAAATCCAAAATCCAAAATCAAATGTTTAAATATATCCGAGATGCCAATGAAATCTACCGTAACTCCTTCGCAATCATCCGAGCAGAGGCAAACTTAGACATTCTCCCACCCGATGTAGCAAAAGTTGCAGTCCGACTCATCCATGCCTGTGGAATGACGGATATTGTTACCAACCTTGCCTATTCCCCCACAGCAGTACAAGCAGGAAGGGAAGCATTAGCAAAAGGAGCAGCTATCCTTTGCGATTCCCAAATGGTTGCAGAAGGAATCACCCGTAGTCGTCTCAGCGCTAACAACCAAATTATTTGTACCCTCAACCAGCCACAAGTACCAGAAATTGCTCAAAAAATCCAAAATACCCGCTCTGCCGCAGCATTAGAACTATGGTATCCCCACCTCGAAGGCTCAGTAATTGCCATTGGCAACGCTCCTACCGCGTTATTTAAATTACTCGAAATGCTTGATGCTGGAGCTGCAAAACCAGCCGTAATTTTAGGCTTTCCAGTGGGATTTGTCGGAGCCGCCGAGTCCAAAGCCGAACTGGCAGCCAATAGCAGAGGAGTGCCATTTATAACATTACACGGTCGACGCGGTGGTAGCGCGATCGCAGTAGCAGCAGTCAATGCGATCGCAACGGAGCGGGAATGATATCAAAAACCTTTGGTCGTCTTTATGGAGTTGGGGTTGGTCCAGGTGACCCAGAATTATTAACTCTAAAAGCTTTGCGATTGCTACGTGCTGCCCCTGTAGTCGCGTATCAATCGGCAGATGATAAAGAAAGTGTAGCGCGATCGATTGTCGCTGAATATTTAACTGGTGAGCAAATCGAGGTTTTGTTTCACCTTCCCCGTGCTAGCAACCCCCAAGATGCCCAACCCATCTACGATAAGATTGTCGAACCAGTTGCCGAACACTTGGAAGCAGGACGGGATGTGGTGGTGATATGTGAAGGAGACCCGTTATTTTACGGTTCATTCATGTATTTATTTACACGGCTGTCTGGCAAATATGAAACGGAAGTAGTACCGGGAGTTTCCTCTCCGATGGGATGTGCTTCCGCTTTGGGAATACCTTTGAGCTACCGTAATGATATTTTTAGTGTTTTGCCTGCCACCATGACCGCAGAAAAGCTGGCAGCACAGTTATTAAATGCAGATGCGGTAGCGATTATCAAGTTGAGACGGCATTTTAGCAAAGTTCGGGATGTGTTGAATCAACTAGGTTTAGCATCACGGGCAAAATATATCGAAAAGGCGACAATGCCTCAGCAAAAGGTGATACCACTGAATGAAGTAGACCCCGATAATGTACCTTATTTCTCAATGATTCTAGTGCCGAGTCAAGTGCAGTTATAGAGGAGGGAAAATTTAATCCCGGCAAAAAAGGGTCAAACTCACTATCCCTCCCCACCCTGCTTCGCTGTAGCTTGCTTCTCCGAAGGAGTGGATGGGGTATCTCGTGAAAAGAAGATGAAAAATCGCCATGACAATCCAACCCTCACCCGCAGTAATTATTCTGGGTCAAAACAGCTTACCCATAGCTCAAAAAATTACCAGTCTTCTTCCTGGTTCCATTATCTACGGCTTGACAAATCGCACATCTAATGTAGACAGAAACTACACCAACTTCGGTGACACATTACGGGAATTATTTGCTCAAGGGACACCAATTATTGGTATTTGTGCAGCCGGAATTCTGATTAGAACCCTCGCACCTATGCTTTCTAATAAACGGCAGGAACCCCCAGTACTTGCCGTTGCTGAGGATGGTAGCGCAGTTGTTCCATTATTGGGGGGATTGAATGGGGTTAACGATTTCGCACGGCAAATTGCCACAGGGTTAAATGTAAAAGCCGCAATCACCACTACTGGAGATGTGCGATTTGGGATGGTACTCGAAAATCCTCCCCCTGGTTACAGTTTGGCAAACCCGGAATATGCTAAGTCTTTTACCTCAGAAATGCTTGCGGGTACAAAAGTGAAACTAGAAGGGAATGCTCCCTGGTTGAGTAATAGTAATTTGCCAATTGACGCGAATGGCAAACTCAGCATTTTAATTACAGAAAAATCAATTCCTTCGACTCCCGATCGCATGGTTTATCATCCACGAACTTTAGCGATCGCAATCGATGACACAACACAGTTCACCACAGATGAATTAATTACCCTCATCCAACAGCAATTAGCAGCAGCAAATCTAGCTACCGCAGCGATTGCGGGGATATTTGCACCCAACTCGGTTGCTGACGATATCCGAATCCATGCGATCGCAAAATCTTTGGCAATTCCTGCCCGCTTTTTGAGCCAAAATCAGTTAGATGTATTCCTAGCACAAGGTTATAGTACCACCCAAGCGACCGTACTCACTGCTGTCGGTGCAGATGGTCGCTTAATTTTATCATCCCCGGTGATGGAAATTGCCATGTCTGCAAGCCAACCGATTGACCCAAACATTGGCAAACCCCAAGGAAAGCTAGCAATTATTGGGATTGGACCAGGTGCGAGTCAATGGATGTCTCCCCAAGTTAAGCAAATACTGGCAGAGGCAACGGATTTAGTTGGTTATAAAACTTACTTGGATTTGGTTGGTATTTTGGGTGGCGGTAAACAACGGCATGAGTCGGATAATCGCGAAGAATTAGCTAGGGCAAGGGCAGCTTTAGATTTAGCCGCCACAGGGAAATATGTAGCGGTTGTATCTTCGGGCGACCCTGGTATTTACGCAATGGCAGCAGCCGTGTTTGAGGCATTGGACTGCGAACCCAAACCCGAATGGAACAGTGTTGAAATTCAGGTCGCACCGGGAATTTCGGCAATGCAAGCTGCATCTGCTGCAATTGGCGCACCATTAGGACATGATTTCTCGGTAATTTCCCTATCTGATATTTTGAAGTCGTGGTCAATTATCGAACAACGGATTACCACAGCCGCCCAAGGTGACTTTGCGATCGCTTTCTACAATCCTGTGTCGAAGGAGCGCACTTGGCAACTCACCGCCGCAAGGGATATTTTACTGCGATATCGCAACCCGAATACTCCAGTTGTCTTAGCTCGTAATTTGGGCAGGATGGGGGAAAAGGTGAAAGTCATTACCCTGGAGCAATTAGCACCAGAACAGGCAGACATGCGAACGGTGATTTTGATTGGTTCCAGTAAAACCCGGATTATCCCCCGTCCTCATGGTAAAGTCTGGGTTTATACGCCGCGTCGATATGACGAAGATGCTTGAATTACAACCCTAAAAAGTATGTAAATATTTTTGCATCAAGTTAATAACATGACTGGTGTAAAAGTATAATTAATCTTGCCAACGCGATCGCTTCGGTATTTTTATGAGTCTTCGCTCCCCCCTAACTATCTTATTGATTGATGATGATGCCGAAGATCGGATTTTATATCGTTGCTTTTTAGAGAAAGATACTTTGTATCGGTATCGCATTGTCGAGTTTGAGACGACAACAGAGGCAATGAAATGGTGTCAACAGGAAACACCAGATGTAATTTTGCTGGATTTTTTATTGCCTGATGGGGATGGGTTGGTGTTTCTGCAACAATTTCGCGAAAAATTCGACAATACCCAATCTGCTGTAATCATGCTAACGGGGTATGGGGATGAAATGGTCGCAGTTCAAGCGATGAAAAACGATGCTCAGGATTATTTGCCCAAAAGTAAGCTGACAGGGGAAGCACTTCAGCGTGCGATTCATCACGCTGTTGAACGGACATATTTAACTTCTGAACTCCAAAAAAGTCAGGAATTACAACTAATTGGTAATATTGCTTTACGAATTCGGCAATCGCTGAAGTTAGATGAGATTTTGCAAACCACAGCTACCGAAGTACGTCAATTTCTCAAAGCAGATCGGGTATTAGTGTATCAATTTTCCTCAGAGATGAGCGGTACTATTGTTGCTGAGTCCGTACTTCCAGGTTGGACGGTTGCGATGGGAAGGTATATACAAGATACCTGCTTTGAAGAGGGAATCAGATGCAATTATCAACTGAGGGGAAAACGAGCGAACAACGATATTTATCAAGCTGGTTTATCAAACTACCACTTACAATTACTCGAACAATTTGAAGTCAAAGCCAACTTGGTAGTCCCCATTGTAGAAGCAAATCAATTATGGGGATTATTGATTGCCCATCAATGCTCCGCATCTCGTCGCTGGAAACAGGTGGAAATAGACTTATTAGAACAACTAGGAGTGCAAATTGCGATCGCAATTCAGCAAGCAACAGCTTACCAACAGGTACAAACAGAACTGATACAACGCAAACAGGCAGAAGTCGCTCTCCAAGAAAGCAAAGAAATTTTTCGTCAACTTGCACAAACCGTTGAGGAACTGTTTCTGATTCAAAATTCCGACTTTAGTCAAACGATTTATGTTAGTCCCGGATACGAGCGAATCTGGCAACGCTCCCCAGAGGAATTGTACCAAAATCCTGCGGCTTGGCTCGAATCAGTTTATCCAGCCGATCGGGAACGTCTATCTACCGAAATGCAACGGGTAATGTTTGGGGAAAAATACCAAACCGAGTACCGCATTTTTCGACCATCTGGGGAATTACGCTGGATTTCAGTTCAGGCATTTCCCATCTTTGATGATAACGACAAAATTTATCGCACGATTATATCTGCCCACGATATCACCGATGTCTACGACAAGCTTCGCTTACGCAAACAAGCAGAAGAAGAGCGTTTGCATTCAGAAATGCTGCAAATCGAGCTACAACTGCTGGAAGACATCCTCGAAACCGTACGAGCAGGTTATTGGGAATGGAATATCCCTAACAACGTGGGATACTTAAGTCCAACCTTCAAACAAATGTTTGGCTATGGAGAACAGGAATTAACTAATCCTGCGGATAATTGGCAAAGCCTGATTTTTCAGGAGGATTTACCAAAACTTCTACTATCCTTCCAGCAAAATATCAAAACTCCCCATCAAACACCTAGTTATCAAGAGTTGAGATATCGACATAAAAATGGTTCTACCGTTTGGACTATTTGTTCGAGTCGCATAATTGAATCGGATCGGGATGGTAATCCCCTCCGCATAATTGGTTGTAATATTGACATCACAAAATCCAAAGAAGCCGAAGAACAATTGCGTAAACTCTCCGATAGGTTTACCCTGGCAATTAAATCGGGGGGATTTGGGATTTGGGAATGGGACATCCTCCACGATGTGCTGATTTGGGATGAGCGTATGTACGAACTCTACGGTGTCCCACCATCTGAGTTTACAGGCAGATACGAAACTTGGATAATGGCGATTCATCCCAGCGATCGCCCTAAAGCTGAAGCATTTCGCCAGCGAGTTCAACAGGGTAATATAGAATACGATTGCGAATTTCGTGTGGTTCATCGCGATCGCAGTATCCGTTTTATTAAAGCTTATGCCCTGATGAAACGCGACTCCCAGGGTAAATCACAACGGATGGTTGGAGTCAACTATGACATTACAGAACGCAAAATTGCCGAACAGGAACTCATTCGCAGTCGGGATTTGCAAGAAGCAATCTTTAATGAATCTGCGGATGCGCTGTTTTTAGTCGATCCTGTAACCTTACTAACAATCGAGTGCAATCGACGGGCTGTAGAACTGTTTGATGCCGATAATAAATCCCAACTGATGGGTATTCCCGGACACACACTCCAACGTTACCAATTTACACCCGACGAGCTATTTAGCATTTCCTTAGACATGCAAACAAAAGGCTTTTGGAGCCGAGAAATTGAATACATTACTTATCAAGGTAATTGCTTTTGGGGTAACATTGCAGCCAAACCGATTACTGTTGCTGGACGTACCCTCAACCTAGTTAGGGTGACAGACATAAGCAATCGCAAACAAGCTGAGGAACAATTAAAGCTCACAAATGAACAACTTGCCAATATTAACACCGAACTTGCCCGTGCAACCCAACTCAAAGACGAATTTCTGGCAAACATGAGTCACGAACTACGTACCCCCCTAAATGCGGTTTTGGGTATGGCAGAAGGATTACAAGAAGGTGTATTTGGTGTCATTAATCAACGACAAGCCAAAGCGATCGCCACAATCGAACGTAGTGGTAGGCATTTACTCGAACTCATCAATGAAATATTGGACTTGTCAAAAATCGAATCTGGCAAACTGGAATTGTTACTAAATGACGTTTCCGTGCAAAATCTCTGTGATTCCAGCCTCATTTTTGTTAGACAGATGGCATTCAAAAAAAATATTTGCCTCAGTACCAATATCGCTCCTAATCTTGGTAACATCCAAATTGACGAGCGCCGTTTACGTCAAGTACTCATCAACCTCCTCAGTAACGCCATCAAATTCACCCCAGAAGGGGGAAGCGTCAAATTAAAAGTCTGGCTAGAAGAATCAAAATGTCCCCTCTCTCCCTTGTTGTACTTCAGCATTACCGACACAGGGATTGGCATTGCTCCAGAAAACATGAACAAACTATTTCAACCCTTCATCCAGCTTGATAGCAGCCTCAATCGTCAGTATAGCGGCACAGGATTGGGGCTGTCCCTGGTCAAACGAATTACCGCATTACATGGAGGAATAGTCTCCGTTAGTAGCGAAGTTGGTAAAGGTAGTTGCTTCACCGTTTGCATTCCCTACCATCCCAGCCCCCAACAACAAACGACCCTAGAAGAATTAAAATATTATAATCAGTCTCAACAACCCACCGGGATGAGAACATCAAAACCAGCATTACCAGCACCATTAATCTTGTTAGCGGAAGATAATCAAGCCACCATCGATACAATGTCCGGCTATCTTGAAAGTCGCGGATATCGTCTAATCCTCGCCAAAAATGGACAACAAGCCATTGATTTCACCAAAACCACAGAACCCGACTTAATAGTGATGGACATTCAAATGCCAGTAATCGATGGACTAGAAGCGATGCGTCACATCCGCAACCAACTCATTAACATTCCCATTATTGCAGTCACAGCACTAGCCATGTCAGGCGATCGCGAAGCTTGTTTAGCTGCTGGAGCAAACGAATATTTGACCAAACCCGTAAAACTCAAACAACTTGTAACCACAATCCAAAAACTTTTACAGAAGTAGTAAATATTCCTAATGGATACCCAACCTTCTATTTTGGTAATTGATGATGAGCCAGATAACTTCGATGTCGTTGAAGCCCTATTAGATGGTGAAGACTACCAGTTACACTACGCCAATAGTGGTCAACAAGCTCTCGATCGCCTAAATAGTTTTCAACCCGATACAATTTTGTTAGATGTGATGATGCCCGACTTAGATGGGATGGAAGTATGCCGACGCATCAAAGCCGATCCCCAATGGCAGGCAGTTCCAATTATCATGGTCACAGCCTTGAGTGCCAAAGAAGACTTAGCTCAATGTTTAGCAGCAGGAGCAGATGACTTTATCAGCAAACCCGTCAATCGAGTTGAGTTACGAGCCAGGGTTAATTCCATGTTGCGAATTAAACAGCAATACGATAACCTCCAAAGCTTACTCCAACTGCGAGAAGATATGGTTAACATGATTGTGCATGATTTGCGAAATCCCGTTGCCAGTATTATCCTATCCACCGAAGTTTTGCGACTTCCAGATATGTCAGCAGAAAAACTGCAACGCAAAGTCGATCAAATTGCGATCGCGGCACAACAATTAGAATCATCCATCGATAGTTTGCTACTTCTAGCCAAGTTAAAATCTGACAAAATGTCCCTCAACTACACAGATGTAGACCTTTATACCCTTTGCACCTCAGCTTTAACCAGTGTAGATGCGATCGCATCTCAAAAGCGTCTCACCTTGGTTAGTGAGTTACCCTTACCCGGTGGTAGTGTAAAAGTAGACATAACTATCTTTCGCCGACTACTCGATAATTTGCTTTCAAATGCCATTAAGTTTTCCCCCTCAAATACTCAAGTCACGCTCCACGCAGAATATTTAGAAGCAGGAGGTGCAAAAATTCAAGTCGCTGATTTAGGTCCTGGAGTCCCTAAAAGCCTCAAACAAAGCATTTTTGAGAAGTTTGAGGTTGGCACCACAATCCAAGAGGTTTCCCAAATTGGCTTAGGATTAGCTTTTTGCAAAATGGCGATCGAGGCACATCACGGCATAATTACTGTGGAGGAAAATCATCCACGCGGTAGTATTTTCACAGTTTTGTTACCGTGAATTTGCGGTTTAAAGTCTTGCCCTAGCTTTTAACTTCTGTTTCTTTCAACTGCTGTATTAATACCTGACAACTCCTACCGTAAAACGCGCACAGTACCCCTGACTTGATTGCTTGGGGGTGTAGTGCGCTTGCGACTTCAGTATTGGGCTATCTCGCGGGATGTTGGGTAAACATTGTCTAGATGCGGGATTTGGACAGTTTTTTAATATCCTCGAACAGACTTGTTTTAAACGCGATGTCTATTTCCAAAAAGTAGATGCACGTAAAACAAGTCAGATTTGTCCTAATTGTGGGATTGAGACGGGTAAAAAAGAACTTTCTGAACATACTCATGTTTGCTCGAATTGCGGCTATACAACCGATAGAGATGTTGCTGCCGCTCAGATAGTTCTCATTCGGGGACTTGCAGCCGTAGGACATACGGTCAAGATGCTTGCAGAGGGTAAATTCATTGGAATCCCCGTGAAGCAAGAATCCCCTTCTAGCCGTGGGGAGTGTCAATAGCATCTCTAGCCTGCCGCATTAGTTCCAAACCTCGTTTACGATTCACTTTAGAAGCTTCTAAAGCTTGACAGCTAAGTGACGCAGCTTGACTACTTAACTCTTTAATTTCGCTTTGCAGTTCCATATCATTCCTTTTTTTTCTTATTTTCAGCTAACTAGCAAAACTTCACCAGGAACACAAAGATTGGTATTGCTGATTCTAAGTATGAGTTTGTCTCACGCAGAGAGAACTTGCCGGGAGATTCATTCTTCCGGCAAAGTTCGGTAGTCGCAGAGAGTAAGAGTTTTAAATGCTGGATTTTTTAATTTCATAATTTAATTCAGCAATGCCCAGAGATTTAATATCTTTTGCTGCTGAATCCTGGCTAATAATTTGTCCTTTACGGTCAAATAAAATCGTCCCTACTTTCATCGCCACATCAGCATATTTTTTCACATAACTTTCAGCCTTTCGACTAATCTTATCTGCCAATAACATAAATACAGAATCAGACAATCCCAACTCAACTAAATATTTATATGCCGCATCTGCCGTATCCTGACTCAAAACAGCTTTAACTGCCTGTATATCTCCTCCAATTTCAACAACAGCAGCACTAATTATTTCCAACTTTGCATCGGCAATGTGACTCGAAGTATTATAAATACCCCCAGCTAATTTAATTAACTTACCCTGATAGCCAATTAAAAGCACAGATTCCGCACCATACAAACCAGCTTCCACCAACATTGCCCCAATCCAATTTCCAGTTGAGACAATTACCTGTTCAGGAATTAATAATCGTCGAGCAACCTGTTGACCATTACTACCAATACAAAATACTAAATTTGGATATTCCTTGACTTTATCCTGCAAAATCAACTTAAAATCTTCCAACTTTTCGACAGTCGAAAGTGGTTGAGAAATACCACTTGTTCCTAACAAAGATAACCCCTCCAAAACTCCAAAAGCTGAATTCGATGTCCTTTTTGCTAATTCTCGACCTTCAGGCAAAATAATCGACACAGTTACAGTTGTGTCCTCTGGAATTATTGGTAATAAATTGGCGGCAAATAAACGACGGGCAAATTGATAAATTGCAGGTTCACCAGTTGCGGTTTTCCCCAATCCCTCACCTGCCTCTAATATTAAACTTTCTCCTTGTCGCTCAGATAATTTTACGATCGCCCAAATAGGTGTGTTGCGAGTCAAATCCAAATTATCACCAGGTTCACTAATAGTAATCGCCAAAGCACTCGATCCATCCAAACGTGCAACTTGCTGAATCGGTATATCGACGACTTCTGGTAGCATATCCAAGGAAACTGATAATACTGTTTTTTTCGCTTGTATCAAATACAGCAAAGCCGCTTTAGCTGCTGCGATCGCAAATACTGGAAGTGTGTAGCCTGTTTGAGCCATTATTAAAGGAATTTTCTGTGCTTGGACAATTGTACTTTTTGCTTGAGTACGGGAATCCGTCTTAGCTCTTTGGTTCACAGAACTTAATTTTATTGTTAAGTTTAGTTACATAGATGAAAAACAACTGCCTAAATCAAGGATAGACTTATGAAAAGCCCTAACAACACCAATGAAGCTAAATTTGGTTTTACTCAATCTGCGGAACAGCTTAATGGTCGTCTAGCGATGATTGGCTTTATCGCTCTGATTATTACAGAAGTAGTCACTGGACATGGTTCTTTGGGATTCTTGACTGGTCTTTAATCTAAGTACCCCTCAGACAGTCCTAAAAGCCAATTGTAGAGACAAGATTAGTTTTGTCTCTACTCAGCCAAATTAATAGCAAAATTCTTAACTCAATCTCATCAGTCTTTAATTAAGTTGTTTTACTTCACTTCACCAAAAATCATTTTTTACGTTATTTAACATTTTAATGGAAGCGATTACACAATTAGTTAGCTTTTTAAAAGATGATCTGAATATTTCTGCTGGAGCAATTTCTTTGGGTTTGCGATATTGCGAGAAAAATCCAAATTTCCTACCCATAACCCTTTGGCAGTATGGTTTAGTGACCCTAGATCAATTATCTCAGATTTTTGATTGGTTAGAAAAAGTATAATTCATTTGCTTGATTTTACTTAGATAAATTGCATGATTAATGTTTGAAATCATTCTTTATTGGTGACATAAATGTCAATTAAACAACAACCTAAACCGCCTCGTGGACGTATCATTGCTAACATCTTATTAGCAGTATCAGGATTATTTCTGCTGTTAAACTTGGTTTTACCTAGTTTATTTCCTTCTGGACCTGCTGGGGTTCCCTACAGCTTATTCATCCACCAGGTACAGGAAGGGGAAGTGGATCGGGTTTCGGTAGGACAAAATCAAATTCGCTACCAATTGAAAACCGAGAATGGGGAACCTGGTGCAGTATTCGTCACAACTCCCATCTTTGATTTAGAATTACCAAAACTTCTAGAATCAAAAGGTGTAGAATTTGCGGCAACACCTCCACCCAAAAATACTTGGTTCTCAACTGTAATCGGTTGGGTGATTCCACCATTAATTTTTGTCGCTATTTGGCAGTTTTTTATGTCTCGTGGTGGTGGCGGTGGTCCCCAAGGTATGCTTTCAATTGGTAAAAGTAAAGCAAAAGTTTATGTGGAAGGGGAATCTGCAAAAATCACCTTTGCAGATGTCGCTGGGGTAGAAGAAGCTAAAACCGAGTTAGTGGAAGTTGTCGATTTCCTCAAAACTCCCGCCCGCTTTATCGAAATTGGTGCAAGAATTCCCAAAGGTGTGTTGTTGGTTGGACCTCCCGGTACAGGTAAAACCCTGTTAGCAAAAGCAGTCGCTGGGGAAGCAGGTGTTCCATTTTTCAGCATCTCCGGCTCGGAATTTGTGGAATTATTTGTTGGTGTGGGTTCTTCACGGGTACGTGATTTATTTGACCAGGCAAAAAAACAGGCTCCCTGTATCATATTCATTGACGAGTTGGATGCCATTGGTAAATCTCGTAGCAGCAATGGGTTCTATGGTGGTAACGACGAACGGGAACAAACCCTCAACCAATTACTTACAGAAATGGATGGTTTCGCTGCTGGGGGTGCAACAGTGATTGTGTTAGCTGCAACCAACCGTCCGGAAACCCTTGACCCAGCGTTATTACGTCCCGGTCGTTTTGACCGTCAGGTATTGGTAGATCGTCCCGATTTATCCGGTCGTGAGGCGATTCTCAAGATTCACTCCCTCAAGGTAAAATTAGGCGGAGATGTCAACTTGAAAGCGATCGCAACTCGAACTCCTGGTTTTGCGGGGGCAGATTTGGCGAACTTGGTCAATGAAGCAGCTTTGTTAGCGGCACGAAATAAGCGGGAAACCGTTGCTCAAGAAGATTTTGCGGAAGCGATCGAGCGGGTTGTAGCTGGATTGGAGAAGAAAAGTCGGGTATTGAATGAGACTGAGAAAAAGATTGTTGCTTACCATGAGGTCGGTCACGCAATGGTCGGTGCATTAATGCCTGGAAGCGGTCGGGTAGAAAAGATTTCGATTATTCCCCGTGGCATGGCTGCATTAGGTTATACATTACAATTGCCAACTGAAGACCGTTTCTTGATGAATGAGGAAGAATTACGGGGTCAAATTGCAACTTTGTTGGGTGGGCGATCGGCGGAGGAGATTATATTTGGTAGTATTACTACTGGTGCTTCCAATGATTTGCAACGAGCAACAGACTTAGCTGAACGAATGGTGACTACCTACGGGATGAGCAAGGTTTTGGGACCATTAGCATATCAACAAGGACAGCAAGCAATGTTCTTAGGCAATGGTGGTAATAATCCTCGCAGAATGGTGAGTGAGGATACGGCAAAAGCGATTGATAGCGAAGTCAAGGAGATTGTCGAAACTGCTCACGAACATGCTTTAGCAATTCTCAAACAAAATCGAGATTTGCTGGAGGAAATAGCAGTTCAATTGTTAGAAACGGAAGTCATTGAAGGGGATAAGTTACATAGTTTGTTGAGTCAAACGCAACCTCTAGGTCATTAGCGCAGTACGTTGCAGAATCCCTGATTGAATGATTTTTGGTTAATTTGTTAAATCTAGAGACGTGCTATGGTGCGTCTCTATTCGTTTATCCTATTATTTGTCACTTTAACAAAATATTGCCACAACTATCTCTTAACTGGTGGTCAATTAACCAATCAAAAATCAAAATGGGGCACTGTGTTATGAGTGCCCCATCTATATTTTTATCTAAGATAGATTGATTATTATGTTGATTTACCGGGGTATATTTCAAAATTTAATTCCCCATCAGCAAGATAGCACCCTGAAAATGACACGCTAGTTAGAACAGCAACAAAAATAGGCTTGGGAATCTGGTGACTAACAAATGATAAAATAGCCGATTTTCACTATTCTGCAAAAACTCCCTATTTATTCTGTATAGAAAATATTATTCTATACGGATGAAATTGGAGTGGAAGATGGTTAGTCCGACTAAAGTAGTTAGAATAGACTTCAATACAAAGTCTTAACAAGCAGCTTGTTTGCGGCGGCTTAACTATAAAAAGTATTCAGTTGAATTTAGCCTTTTCAAGTTAATTTTTTGAAGTTAACTTAAATATTGGGCATTGCAGATTTACGACAATTGCAACTGCAATGCTTAGATCGGAGACTTTTCAGGCTGTACTTGAGCTGGACATTCAAATTTATATCCAACTCCGCGTACAGTTTGGATTAATGCTGGCTGGCTAGCATCAACTTCAATCTTTTTGCGAATTTGACCGATATGAACGTCAACAACCCGTTGGTCGCCAACATATTCATAATCCCATACCTCCTGAATTAGCTCGGCTCTACGCCAAACACGACCAGGATGGCTGGCAAGAAAATGTAATAAGTCAAATTCCAAAGCTGTTAAAAGTACGGGTTGAGTATTTAAGGTTACTTCACGCCGCACCGGGTCAATCATCAACTTCTCAAATACCAGCCGTTTTTGTTCAGCTGTAGTGACTACTCGCTGCCGCTTTAAGATAGCAGCTACTCTAACTTCTAATTCTCCCAAGCCAAATGGCTTAGTTAAATAGTCATCAGCACCTTTGGAGAAACCGCGAATTTTATCGGCTTCATCGGCACGACTAGTCAGCATGAGTACAAAAACACCATTGCGGCTTTGCATCTCTTGGCAGAGGTTAAAACCAATCACGTCTGGTAAGTTTACATCTAAAATCACCAAATCGGGATTGAACTGCTCAAACAGGGCAAGCGCGGACTTTCCATCCTCAGCAGCTTCTACCTGATAGCTTTGCTTGCTTAGGAAGCGTTGGATTAAATTCCGAACCGCAGGATCATCATCAACAACAAGAATCTTGGCGGGAGCCATGACCATCATTTTGCACAAAAAATATAGGATTAATTCAGCGAATCTACCGCACAAAGGACGCGATTTTCGCTTTGGGGTAATAGAATCTACAAGGCTAAGAGACAAAATCCCTGATTTTCCAAATACTAGTCCAATCAGGATTTATGAGCAACAAAAAAGAATAAGTCATCCTGGTAATGCTACCTGGAAATCAAAATTTCAAATTTTGTGATTTTCCATCTGGCATTAGCCAGCGTAGATGCTCGAATCTTAACCGTATCTTCATAGTAATCTAGAATGCTTTAGGTTATCCTAGTTACTAGGTAGTTGAAAACGTTTTAATTTTAAATCGATATGTAGCCAGATGGTACAGGCGATTATTACGTTTATTATTTAAACTTTAATTAAGGTATGGTAAGTAACCACACTGAAAATATAAAAGATATGCTTTTCATGAACTGTACCTTTTAGGTATTGTTATCTCAAATTCTAGATTAAAGCCCGAATCCCTCAACGACATGAGGGGATACACGGACTTATTGCAATATGTTAAAGTGACTATAGTTAAAATTACCATATCAATTAAAGAGTAATAGTTTTATTGGCTTTGACTTTCGTGGTGAAAGTGAACTTCGGGATAACCGCTCCCATGCTCCCGTTAAAGTCAGAAATAAAGTCTAGGTTTTATGTTGCGGACTCATGCTACTATGCAGTTAGGATGTGTTAATTTAGGATGAGACAAAGTTTTGACCGAAATTTTAGAGAAAAGCAATGTTAGAATACATTTCTCGATATCTAAAATATCAAAGTTGACTTTCAACCGTTGAAGCGAAACTAAATTTCCGCATTAAGCGAGACTAGAGGTTTCGACTAGTAAAAATCTAAATTTCTACTTAAAAGTACCCGAATTTCTGTTGCTCTTTTACATTTAATCGCCTTCGACATTAAGGCTAAACTAATTGATTCCCATGAGCGATCAAAATCCCTACGAAAAACTTGGGGTATCTGAAGATGCTAGCTTTGAAGAAATTCAAAACCTTCGTACTCGTCTTTTAGAACAAAATAGTGGCGATTCCAAGCGCTTGGAGGTAATTGAAACTGCCTACGATGCCATTTTGATGGATCGCTTGCGGATGCGCCAAGAAGGCAAAATTAAAGTGCCAGAACGTATCCGTTTTCCAGAACGTCTTGTCCAGTCACTTTCACAAGAAAATTTACCGCGTCGCGAGCAGTCATCGATGTGGTTGGCTCAAATACTCGATCGTCCAACTGTTGGGGACGTGGTTTTGCCTTTGGCTTGGTATTCAGGTTTAAGCGCGATCGCATTATTTTATCGTGCTGGAGGCGATCAGGCTTTACAGTTGGCTTTGGTGGTGGGAGTTGGGATTAATGTATATTTCTTGAACCGCAAGGAAAATAAGCTCGGTAGGGCTGTATTGTGGACTTTTGCTGGTTTAGTTATTGGTTTGGTTGCTGGGGGGTTGTTGGCTAGTTTTGTGCCGCAAAGTATTTTACCTGGCTTGTCAATTAATCAGTTTTCAACTGTGTTTACTTTTATATTGCTGTGGTTTATTAGCAGTTTTTTACGTTAGAAGAATTTTGATAATTGTTAATAGTGTAAAGACGTTCTACTAGAACGTCTTTATTTTTTGGTGAATTATGTGCTCTGTCAACTATCCAGAATTGTGTCTACGGCAATGCTGAAGTTTTTCACAATTAAATCGGGTTGGTAAATTTCTAGTTGAGTGCGATCGCGGATTCCACATTCTACCGCTATGACTTTAATTCCGTGTTTTTTGGCTGCTGCAATATCGGCTTCCGTATCTCCAATCATCCAAGTTTCGGCTGGTGTTAATTCAGCAAGGGCACGTTGCATTAATAACGGTTTATCTTCAATATCGCGAGTTTTTACGTAATCATTACTCAAGCAGTAACGACGATTTTCGGGGAAAAAATCCCCTAAATTACATTTTTTTAAAGCATATTCCAGTTCTCGGACGCGACGCATTGTCATGACCGCTAAATCAATATTTAATTGTTTAATTTTTGACAATGTATCAATTGCGCCATCGGCAAGTATATCGAATTCAAAATAGGGCTGAGTATGGACGGTTTGCTTGCGTAACTTGGAAAAAACTGAAGCTTGCTGTTCATCTAATCCGGAAACCATGCCAATTTCTGTTTCCGCAATGCGATCGCGTTTCATTTGCCAAAATTCAGCTTTGGAAAGTTGCTTTATTTGCTGTTCTGGATGGCGAGTTTTTTCTAAACAAAGTTCGTAAACGCGATAGTAACGCTCGGAAACATCAACTATGGGACCATCAAAATCTGTGATAATTCTTAACATTTTTTTATTTATGTAGAAAGGAGGAAGTCAGGGTTCAGCATTCAGAATTTAGGGTTCAGAATTTAGGGTTCAGAAGTCAGGGTTCAGAAGTCAGGGTTCAGAAGTCAGGGTTCAGAAGTCAGTATTTAGAAGTCAGAGTTCAGCATAAATTAAGTATGGTGTGACATCAAGAAATATTAATGTAGACTGCCGCGTTTCATTTGTTCGCGTTCGATGGCTTCAAAAAGAGCGCGAAAATTCCCTTCTCCGAAGCCTTTTGCGAGGTTACGACGTTCGATAAACTCGAAGAAAAATGTAGGTTTGCCGAAAATAGGTTGGGTAAAAATTTGTAACAGCAGGGCATCGGATTTATTTTCTTGCCAGTCAACCAGAATTTGTTGTTGTGCGATCGCATTTATTTCGGAATTTGAGAGCGGGAAACCAGGACGATTGACAAGTTGGGAATAATAGGTTTGGGGAACAGCGAGAAAAGAGAGATTGCGATCGCGGAATTGGGAGATGGTATGAATCAAATTCGGCGATCGCAGAGCAATATGTTGAATGCCTGCACCTTGATTAAAGTCTAAAAATTCTTGGATTTGGGAGTTAGGGGTAATTGGCTGATTGATTGGGAGTTGGACTTTGCCATCCTGGGAAATCATGACGCGACTATGTAAAGCCGAATATTCTGTTTGGATATTAAACATTTGCTGTGGTTGAAAATTTAAGATTTTCTCGTACCAAGCCACAGCTTTATCTAAGTCTCCTGCGGTTACATTAAGTACAATATGGTCGATGCTGGTGAGGAGGGAGGAGGTAGTGGGGGAATTGTGCTGTGCTTTTATTTTCTCCGTCTCAATTAAAGTATGACTGAGGGAACCCCAAGCTTTGATTTTGCCAGATTTATAGTAAATCCCATTTTGTTGATATTCGTAGATAGGTTGTAAAATTTCTGTGCCGTAGTTTTGAGCTTGTGTAAATACTTGTTCAATATTTACGATTGAAAATGTGACATCAGCCACACCTGGGGGATGATGTTGTAAGAATTCAGCTACGGGACTTGTGGATAATATGGGGGAAGATATAACAAAATAGATCGAATCGCTTTTAACTACTTCTGTATAGGTATGAGACTCTTGTTTCCTTTCTTTGTTAGGTGGGTTGGGGGGAAGGAGATAATTTTCTACTATCTCGAAACCCAGAATATTTACAAACCAATCACGCCAAGTTTTAGCATCTTCCACGTAAAAGTGGACATGTTCAATTTTCATAATTTATGAAAATCCAGCCTCGCACCGTATCTATTTGTAAATTTTGACTGTTTTTGCAAATTTTCGGTTCATTCCTAAGCAAGAATATTTGTTTTGTTGCTGATTGATTAGCCATTATTTAGGTTGTATATATAATTTATATTTCTTTACATACTATCTACATTACATATAATCTGGCTTTTTAAATAAAAGACAAAGACGTTCCACCGGAACGTCTTTACGAGAATCGCAAAATCCAAAATCTATCGCCCTAATTTATTGGGAATGCCCTCGCAACCACCGGGAATGGTGCTGCGACTTTTTTCACCACACCAAGCACAGCAATAGTAACGTAATGATTCGGACATACGCTGAACATCCCTAAAATCAGCATTTTCCACAACTGCCCCTGTGTGTTCCCCTGTTTTATAGCTGGGTGGATCGGTACGACTGCGAGGTGATGCGGTTTCCGCAGAACCGTAGAAAAGACGGGTTGAGTTTAGATCGGAATTGCTGAGGTTAGCATCGTATAAAATTGTGCGGGAAAGATTTGCCTTGACTAAATCGCAGCCATTGAGATTAGCACGGACTAAATTGGCTTCGGAGAGGTCAGTCCAGCGTAAATCGGTGTTTGCCAGATCGGAACCTGCTAACATCACACCCAAATCGATTACCCGCAACCCATCCAATCTATCTTCTGCATATCCACCAATACCGTCAAGAATGGCACGTCCAAGATGGCGATCGCGTTTTAAGGGGGTTAATAATTTTGAGCGTGATAGGAAACGCAAAATTTTGGCTTTGCCGCTACCATCTACACTACTAAGAATTGCGGCTGTGCGTCCTTCGGCAATAGCGCGTTCTTGCGGCCAGTCTTCTAATAAACCTTCTTCATCTAATACTAAATCGGAAACGCCTTGAAAGTAGGAATCGATTGTTTGTTGTTGGGTAATGATGTTTTGTTGAACGGTGAGGAGGTTTTGTTGGATGGTTAAGTCTTTGGAGATGACATATTGTCGCCAAGCAACATAAACAGCGATGATAGCGATGAGGATTTGTCCTAATGCACCAAACCATTCGGCAAGGGTTCCCGAAGCTTCCCAGTTGATACGTCGTCCCCAACGCACGATATCGTCAGCAATACCTGTAAAGCGGATAATGCCAATTAGGGTGGCAAATAATCCAAAAATGCCGAAAATCACGGTACGATCTTGTGGGGATATCCATTCGTTGACCACTTCTCGCAACCAAGGCAAAAGCATCGCTAGGGATAAGATTAAAGTTGCCACAGTGCCGAAAGCGCCAATAATCCAGATATTTGTCGCAATCCCAACAAAAATAAGTGCGATCGCAATAGTGGTGATTAATAATGCTCTGGGTTTAGCAACAGCTGTAGTTGGTAGACGTGGTTTAAAGGTGGAGCGCGCTTGTTTTAAGGCATTAGTATTTTTTGGGGATTGCAACGAACTAATTGCTGCTAAAGCTTGTTGTGCTGCTAGACCATCGGGGGTAAAACAGTTTTCACCTACCCCGTCAAAGTCATCAGGTTGCAGGTTATGCTCAACACTTACCTCGTCTGGTGGTAACTGGGATGGGTTGGAATTAGATTCAATCGTCATGCTTTATATTTTCGCCCACCTGACTCAATTTAACAGTTGTCTTATCGTAACTGTTACTGGGTGGGGTTCGGCAAGTTTACAGGTGCTTTTTTGCAACTATGGGGAATTGGGGTACACTATGTTACAAATCTATTCCCAATCTGGTTTTAGTTATTTTTGATACTTTTGATAGAATTCAATCCCAATATCTACAAAAAGGTTTCTAATGATTTAGAAAACAATTTTTCTTCCTTTGCTAACTTTGGTATCTTGCCTCACATTTAATGTTCCGTAGTCTATCGGTTTAAAAAAGCCAACATTCGTATGATTATCGATGCCGAAACTGGTGAGACTTTCGGTACTGAAATAACAGAACAAAATTAACAACAACTATAGACTTAGTTAAAAAAAGAGACCTATGAGATTTATTTCTCGTGGGTTTCTTTTTGGGCTTCTGCTATGCTTGCTAGACTCTTTCCGGTTATGAGCATCAATAATAGTCTCAGTATAGACAATTCTGAGCCAAGCACATCTAAAATATCCGCTATAAAAAAATCATATTTCACAGAACAACAAATGATAATATTGTTTAACTGTAAATAAATACGAATAAATGCCAGATTCACACAAAAACTAGTTTCTTTGTTGGCTTAAAATGAGCTTGCAGAGATTACAACTTTTATTTAATAAAGATTTGGAGATACGTGCTGTAACATCTCTCTATTTCAAGTATCTTTGTTGAACATTGGTTTTTGATATCTTGCCTATGACATGTAAAGTTTCCGTGAGAGAGGAGATTCTGGAATGTTAGTTGCTAGCATATCGGCTAATCAGTAAAAATTAAGAGGTTAAAATCAATCAAAAAAATGGTTTTTCCATTAATCGTAAATAGCGAATAAAAAGAATCAGTGAAGAAGAGTATATTTAGTATTGGTGCATACTGTTTTTGATAAATTAAAAGCTTTAGGATGATATTTACGAACAATTATGTAGGTACAACATGACCTCTTGGAGAAGTTTTGTTGCCTCTGGTTTGATGACATTTTTGATGTTTGGATGTGGTGATACGGCAAATTCAGCATCTGAGTATACACAACAAGTGGTACAGGAATCGAATGTTGCCCAGTTACTCAACGAAGTTCAAGCAACTCAAAAAGTAGATAGTTTGTTTCGTGAAGGAAATAGATTGTTGAATTTGCATAAGTACCGCGATGCAATTGCAACATATGACAAATTACTAGCTACAAAACCAGACTATGCTGAAGCTTGGATTAATCGAGGAAATGCATTGACTGCGTTAGGTTCTTTTAATGATGCTTCTGCATCTTATGACAGTGCAGTTAAAGCGAATCCACAAGCGCATGAGGCTTGGTACAATCAAGGTAATATTTTTAGTCGATTAAAACGCTATCAAGAAGCAGTGGCAGTTTATGATAAAGCCATTGCAATTAAACCAGATAAAGAGGAAGCTTGGATTAATCGGGGAATAGCTCTAAGTAAATTGCGACGTTTTCCGGAAGCGATCGCAGCATACGAGAAAGCGATAATTATTAATCCCAAAAAGGATTTAGCTTATTACAATAAAGCTTGTGCTTATGCATTGCAGAATAATGTAGATGCAAGCATCGAAAATCTTCAAAAAGCAATCAGTTTAGCCCCCGATAAGTACAAAAAATTAGCAAAATCTGATAGTGACTTTACCAAAATCCGCAAAAATAAGCGCTTTCAAGAAGTTTTGAATTAGTTATAATTAAGCATTTCACAATCAATTTTGATAGTGTTTTTTGATATTGTAGGGGCAAACGGTTGTTTGCCCTTATTTATTATTTATTTTTGATATCATATCTAGATAAATGATTGGGGATTAGAAGCGAGAATGAAAAGACTTTTAATAACAGGTTTAAGTGGTTTTTTAGGATATCATATTTGCCAAATTGCCCAAACGGAATGGGAAATTTACGGGACATATTTTTCCCATCGTATCGAAATTCCTGGTGTTAAATGCATTAAAGTAGATATTTGCGATCGCAATGCGTTAAAGCAATTATTTGATGACGTTAAACCAGACGCAGTAATTCATACAGCTGCTATATCTCAACCAAACTACTGCCAAAATTATCCTCAAGAATCTCATCAAATCAATGTCACAACATCGATAAATATTGCTGAATTTTGTGCGAAAAAATTAATTCCCTTAGCATTTACATCAACTGATTTGGTTTTTGATGGTAAAAATGCACCTTACAAAGAAAAAGATGTAGTTAATCCGCTAAATCTTTATGGAGAACAAAAAGTTTTAGCTGAACAAGGAATATTAGCAAAATATCCTTTGACAGCTATATGTAGAATGCCATTAATGTTTGGTGCAAAAACACCTACTGCTACAAGCTTTATGCAGGGATTTATACAAACTTTAATAGAAGGCAAAGAATTAAACTTATTTATTGATGAATTTCGCACACCTGCTAGTGGAATAAGTGCAGCAAAAGGGCTTTTATTAATATTAGAAAAAAATGTAAATGGGATTATTCATTTAGGAGGAAAAGAGAGAATTTCCCGTTATGAATTTGGTAAATTAATGGTTGAAATATTTAAGCTTCCTACAACAAATTTAAAAGCATGTCGTCAAGCAGATGTAAAAATGTCCGCACATCGTCCTCAAGATGTTTCTTTTGATAGCACCAAAGCTTTCTTATTGGGATATCAGCCATTATCAATTAAAGAAGAATTAGCAAACATTAATAAATTTAAGTCTTAATCCATCTGTAATAGTAGTCTGTCAGTACAATTCGCAGTTCGCAGTTAAAGCCCCACGGACGGCAGTCGCTACCCTGCGGGTAGACGCGCAAGCGGCTTCTGTAAGTACGCTAAAAGCGAACAAGTCGGCATAGCCGCGAAATGCGCCACCGGGCAAACTTTGCCACGGGGATTCTCCCCGGTGGCAAGATTTGCGGAGAATCCCCGTGGACACTTTCGCGTCCAACGCGCTGCCTCATAAATCCGGGGGCTTGTAGCTTGCTTCTCGCGGAGCGAGTACTATGTTGTGTCCTAATTTATACGCCATAAATAAATAATGGTGGAAGTACCTTAATTAATCAATTAAGCAATTGATTTCCAATTAATTAATTGCGTTCGCGCAGCGTGCCGCCTCGGCAATTACGAATTGCGTAGCTTGCTTCTCGCTCTGCGAGGAAAAGCGAATTGTTTGGTCATTCTGAGCGGAATATCGAGATGTTACCCTACGGGTAGACAGGTAGTGGCTTTTTAAAAACCAAAAAACAAAAACAACCCATCATTACTGACAAGTTGTCCTGATATATCCCATACAATAACTACGAGCGTGGAGGGACTCGAACCCCCGACCTACAGGACCGGAACCTGACGCTCTATCCACTGAGCTACACGCCCTTATTCCATTAACCCAACGATTATAGCAGCTTTTAAGAAAAAGAGTAATTCGTATTCCCAATGCCCAATGCCCAATGCCCAATGCCCAATGCCCAATCCCCAATGCCCAATGCCCAATCCCCAATTCCCAAACTTACAAAAACCCTGCTGGGTCAATTGGTGTCCCATCCCGACGCACTTCAAAATGCAAGTGAGGACCAGTCGATAACCCCGTAGAACCAACTGCCGCTATAGGCTGTCCCCGTTGTACAGACTGCCCTTCTGACACATATAATTGGCTGCTATGACCGTAGAGAGTGGTAATATTTTTGCCGTGGCTAATGATAACCGCATTTCCATAACCACCATACCAACCCGCAAATATTACAGTTCCAGAGTCAGCAGCACGGATAACACTACCATACGCACCAGCGAAATCTATACCAGTGTGAAGTCGGCGATATCCCAGAACAGGGTGCATTCTCCAACCAAAAGGACTGCTGATCGGTGCATCGCTGGGGAATCCAAATATACCAGTACCTTCCAAAAAACGTTTACCAAGCGCTTTAGCTGCGGTTTCTCTGGCTTTCGCTTCAGCTATTTTTTGCTGAATTAAATTACCTATGGCTTGGGAATCCCGTTCTAATTGATTTTCGGCTGCGGCAAGGGCGAGGCGATCGCTATTTAATCTTTGAATTAATTCGGACTGGGATGTAGACTGGGCTTGGTAGTCAGATTTTTGAGCGAGTAGTTGCTGCCGAATTAAGCTAATCTCGTTTTTAGCTTGCTCAACATTGGTTTTTTGCTGAGTAATCTGATTTGCCGCTTCCGTAAGTTTTCCTAAGATATTTTGGTCTGCTTGATACACCATCTTTAAGTGTTTGCGGCGACTGAGAAAATCGCTAATGCTGCCACTTTGCAATAATATAGCCCATCCTTGATGATTGGGAGAACGCTGTAAAAATCGTAACCTAGCAGTTGTGGCGTTTTGTCTATCTAAGAAGGATTTTTCGGCAGTTGCTAATTCAGCTTGGAGTTGCTGGAGACTTTGCGTTGCTAGCTGAAGACGGTTTTCACTGTCTTGAATTTGGGAATTTGTGGTTTGCAGATTTTGTTGGAGATTGTTGAGTCTGTCTTCGGCAACATTCTGTAAGTTTGTCAATTTCGTTCGCTCTTTGACGACTTGTTGATGCTGCTGTTGGAGTTGTTGCTGTTGTTGTTTCAGGGTTTCGACAGGTGCAGATTTAATTTCTCGAGGAAGCGATCGCACGGGTTCGGATGCGACAAAAATACAGATGATGCAACTGACGACAAAAGCAAATCCTAAAAAAAATTGCTTCTTTTTTAAATAAACGGTTCTCATGCTGTTAGACTCACCACAGCTAGACACTGCAAACGACAAAAGTATTATTCCCAAAAAAAATCGTTCGCTCACATCACTTGAAAATTTGGGCAATTGTTTGTCAGATACTAACGCCAAAATTCGCCTATGTCAGCATTGATTGCATATATCATCACCCTTGTGAGGTCGTAATGAGTGGCGGCAGAAGTATACTTTTAATTGCATTAGTGATACCCGGTTTAATTGTCATGGGGTCATCACTTTATTCGTTCGACATAGATTATAACGCTTTAGAAAGAACCGAAGATTACATTGCTCGGCTCGCACGCAACGGAGAAGGAAGTACTCGACAGTTAGACTTAGCTTACCATCGCAGTTTAGCCCATCGGGTAAATGCTTTTACCGACGGTACTTGGGGATTTATCGGAGCTGCGATCGCGGCTATTGGGATTCACGGAATTGCCACAATGAAGGAAGAAGATTTTGGCTTTAAGCAAGATAAGAAGAGAAGCGGCAATTAGTAATGAATTCTGCGTGATGTCAAATACATTAGTACAGCAATTTTTTATTTCTTCTCTGTGTCTCTGCGGAAGTTTTAATATTACCAGAAAAACTTGCTGGAGACGCGACTAAAAGCGCGTCTCCACATCTTATTTACTCAGAGCTTGTCTTAATTCTTTCAGAACATTACCAATTGCGACAAACTCTTCATTCTTAGCCAGTTCTCGGAGAGTTTCCGGGCTACTTTCGAGAATAATTTGGTTGTAAGTATTGATAGAAGCATTCAACTGACTAATATCAACATCTGCTATTGCCCCGCTCTGGGCAATCTTAGAAACTGCCAAATTTTTATTACTAGCTACTAATTGTGACGCTTCTAATTGAGCAACAGGAACACCTGATGTAGCACCAACTTTGGAACCGAACATCGCAGTTAAGGACTTTATCAAAGCTTCTACTAAAGCTGGAGAAACTTTTGCATTGACAAGAGCAGTCTGTACCTGACCTGCTGGTGTAGTAGCACTAGTACCACCCTTTAGAATTAGAATAATGATACTTAGAGGAGAATTAATCGGGGCTGAACGGTCGATTATCCCTTTGGCAATATTATTTACTAGAGCCTGAACTCCTGGTGGAGCAACAATTGTACCATTTTTACCGACAGACAGGTTAGAACCTGGAGCCACTGGAGTTCCGATGAAACTACCGGAACCTGTACCAGTTCCCTTAGCTGGACCAGAACCAGCAAATACTGGTACAGAAGTTACCAAAGAAGATAATAACACCGTGAGTAGACCAAAACCTACGGTCAGTTTTTGCTTGTTCATTACTTTTGCCTCAAATATAATTATCAGAAAACTGACAACTTAGAACTGGAAGCTATAACCACTACTCAAAGAGAAACCGATACCATTGTCAAAAGTATTAGTCAAGTCGGTGAAAACAGCATTGATGACCAGAGGAACTGTTTTGAAAGGAGCTAAGGAAGCACCTGCATTTAAGGTATTTCCAGTCCAACTAGTAACTATAGAGGCTTCAGGGATAACTCGTAAACCTAAGCTGCCGAAAACATTAACAACATTTTGCTGATTAGTTCTGATATCACCTTCACTACGAAAGGTACCGCTACCGACACCCAAAGAAACAGTTAAAGGTAATTTGTTTTTGGCATCTGGTTGGAGTTCAAAAGCTTTAGTAACGACTCCATAGATCGAGTCTTTCGCGTTTTTATTGGCATCTCCCCATTTAATGGCATTAGACCAACCAAGTGCGATCGCAGCACCATCCTCAAAGGACTTGTGAATTTTCAAACCAATTTGTCCGCTATCACCAAAGTCTTGAGTGCCAATACTAGTAATATCTGCGCTGATTTCTATCCCTACGGATTTAACTGCATCTCCAGCACCAACACCAATAGACAAAGAGCCATCGCTTCTACCTTTATCTAGGGGTACATATAACCCAGCACCAACATAAGCTTGTCCTTTACTCGCACCATAAGCTGTAGGAGTACCAGCGCTAGAACCCGGAGCAGCTTTTCCAGATGCTTCTTCTATGACAATGGGATCGATTAATAGTTCTTGACGTAATTTGTTAATATCACCAAAGGTATCACCAGTAACCTCGGAAGAAGTCACTTGTGCAATTAGTGGAGTTTGTTCTTCGAGAGCAATTTTGTCACTTTCTTCTGGAACTAATTCTTCAGTTTCAGAAGTAAAATTAGAATTTTCTACTGTTAAGCCAGAAGCCGCAGAGGAACCAAAAAAAGAATACTGGAAAATAACAAGCTAACTGCTATAACTGTTCTCAAGCCGAAGTCAATGTACAGCAAATTATTCTCCTTACAGCTTTCCAATTTTTTTACCACTATCTTAGTTTTAGTGGCTAAAGTCACTTTACCAGTGGTTTTACGCAAAAATATGTATTTAGATAAACTAATTAGTAATCCTGATATTACTGTTTCTTACTTAAGCGTTTTATTCAAGTAAAATATAAAAATATATTGCAAAATTAGAGTATAAATATTGGTGTAGAGAGCTAATATTATAATATCTTTATATGTTGATTATAATATCTTTATCTTTAATAAAACCTGCAAAATATCACATTCAAGTGCTAAGTGTCCATCACTCTCTGGTTCTATATTCAAAGCAGCGATAATTTCCGTAACTGGAAATTTCTGCCCTTGATGTGCGATACCCCTTTGGCGTTAAACTTAGCTTATCGCGGCAAAATTGTAGGCTTTGACGTAGCTTTCCTGTGACTAGTTATTTGACATTAACTTTCCTATAACTAAATTATTTGGCATAAATTAATATTTTCTAAGTTTATCAGATTTCCAAATTCGCCTCCCAAACAACCCCTTCAGTATGGTTCGCAGTTAAAACCACACGGATAAATCCGCAGACAAGTTATTGTTCTACAGCAAATTGCAATTATATGAGGTAAAGTCAAACAATTCAAAAGCCATACATAAAGCTACTTTACTTCTGACTTATGCTGTATATCGTGACTTGACAAGTTATAACAAAAGTAGCCAGTAAATAAAAATCATCAATCAATTAAAATCTTGTGTGGTTAAAAAATGTTAGATAAACTGTTTAATAAAGCCAACATGACATTAGTGTTCATAGTAGGGTTGATATTTATCGGTTTTGGGGATAGTTTTTTGCCAAAACCCTTGAGTACCGTTAGTTACCAAACGAGAGCATCCATCAATAGTTTTGTCATTGGCATGTTTCCTGCTTGGCAGCCAAAAACTGACCCTTACAAGCGAACTAATGATGCAGTTGAGAATGTGAAATAGGGGAATAGATAAATAAAAACTCTCCTTTTTGATAACCTATCTAAAAGGAGAGTTGATGTGAAATATAGACAAATGCTACGTCTGTATAGGTTTTGGGATAATGCAAAATCAAGTTTGATCGATATATGTTGCGATCGCATACCAAAATTGGTTCCAGCTATTCTGGCAAAACAAAGTCAGGTAATTCCCAAAAATTAGCTCCAATTTTCGGGACAGAGTTACCCCAATCCCGACTATTTAGATACACTAGGATTTTTTCAACCAGCTAAACATTGCTCGCAAGTCTTTACCGACTTCCTCAATAGGATGTTCAGCTTCTTGACGACGCATTGCCGTAAAACCAGCTTTCCCAGATTGGTTTTCCAAAACGAATTCCCGTGCAAACTGCCCAGACTGAATTTCCGAGAGAACCTTCTTCATCTCGGCTTTAGTTTGATCAGTCACAATACGCGGACCGCGAGTATAATCACCGTATTCGGCAGTATTGGAGATGCTATCGCGCATTGTTGCCAAACCACCTTCAACAACCAAGTCAACAATTAACTTGACTTCGTGCAAACACTCAAAATATGCCAATTCGGGTTGATAACCCGCTTCGACTAAAGTTTCAAAACCAGCTTTAATTAAAGCACTCAAACCACCGCAAAGCACTGCTTGTTCCCCAAACAAATCAGTTTCGGTTTCCTCGCGAAATGTGGTTTCCAAAACTCCAGCACGGGTTCCACCGATACCTTTAGCATATGCCATTGCTTTATCTCGCGCCTGTCCGCTAGCGTCTTGATAAACAGCAAACAATGCTGGTACACCTTGTCCTTGTTCGTAGGTACGACGTACCAAATGTCCAGGTCCTTTAGGTGCTACCATGACCACATCAACATTTGCTGGTGGTACAACTTGCCCAAAGTGAATATTGAATCCGTGGGCAAAAGCTAACACATTACCTTCTTGAAGATTTGGTTCAATCTCTTCTTTATAGACAGTTCTTTGAACTTCATCGGGCAGTAAAATCATAATGAAATCTGCTAATGAAGCTGCATCTGCAACGCTTTTGACGGTTAAACCTGCTGCTTCAGCTTTGAAAACTGACTTACTACCCGGATATAACCCGACAATTACATTCATACCACTATCTTTAAGGTTAAGCGCATGGGCATGACCCTGCGAACCATAACCAACGATCGCGATCGTTTTTCCAGCTAAAAGGTCTAAATTTGCATCTGTATCATAATACATCCGAGCCATAAGTAGCGTCTCCAGTCAGCAAGCACCTGTTTTACTCAGATTTTTGATTGTACCGTAAAAGAGTACCCTTACTATTTTTTTATTAATTTGGTTGTTTTCGGTAGTCCAATGAACCGTAAGATTTTCTCCAGATTTTGAGCATCATAGGGTTAGATGGTTGTAAATTAACCCGATTTTCGTAGGGGTGGGGTCTCCCCACCCATTCAAAGATATAGTTATTATGTTGGGTTTCGCTATACACTGCACCCAACCGACAAAACTCATCAAGTTAAGTAAAATATGCAGTTTTTTAATTTGTCAGACCATGTTTTTGTTTGTTAAACAAAGTTTGAGTGTTTTCAAATTCTTTAATTAATCCGTCTCTATCTTTGGCGATAACTAAGTTAGCCAAGCGTTGTCTCACATTTATAAGAACGACTTTGCTGAATTTGCAAAAACTTTTGGTCAGTTGTTTCAAAGTTATTTGCAACCATAAGATTGAATAATATTTAAGAGGAATAATTTAGTATATTCATTATTTAAATCTAGCTGATAACTGCCATAAATACTCTATTTATAAGCTTTACTGAGGTTATTAGTTAATACTTGACCCATCATAGTTTGTGTGTCTAACTACAAGCTCCGGTAAAACCTTCAAATCATCTACTTGCTTAACGATCGCGTCAGCGTTCCGGAGGAATTTCGCATCTGCAAATAGTGCTTCATATTGGGCGATCGCACTCTCGTATGAATATTTATCTACAGCAAATTTTCTCCCTTTCTTGCCTAATTCTGCCGCTTTAGCTGGTTTTTTGTATAAATCCAAAATTGCTGCTGCCAGTGATGAAGGTGATTCTGGTGCAACCACAACACCACCACCACTTTGACGAACCGCTTTTGCTGCTGTTCCTTTACTCGGAACTGAGGCAATTATCGGACAACCACTAGCTAATAATAAAGGAATTTTGGAAGGCATATTAAAGCAAACAACGTTGCGTTTTTGCAAGACTAATCCAACATCTGCTGCTGCCAACATTTGCGGTAATTTTTCCCGTGGTTGCAAAGGTAGCAACAACACATTATTAGTATTATATTTGCGACAGCACTTCCTCAACTCCTCCAATGCCTTAGTTTCACCAACAATTGCAAACACAATTTCGGGAATATCTTTCAAAAATGCCGCAGATGCGATCGCAGTTTCTAAACCCTGTGTCAACGCAATATTTCCTGAATAAAGCACCACAAATTTATCTTCTAATTTAGACGCTACCCGAAAAGGATTATTCAGCTTTGGCAAAGGACGGATAAAATTAACATTCACCCAATTCGATATCCGCACAATTTTACTTGGACTAACACCTTTTTTAACTAAATTATCAACAAAACAATCCGCAATTACACTAATAGAATGGGCATTTTTATAAGCAAATTTTTCTAATTCTGACAAAGCCCGAATCATCAACTTATTCTGAATTAATCCCACATTTTTCGCTGCTTCCGTCAAAATATCTTGCACATTCAGTACTACCGGACAACGATATAACCAACCCAGAAAAAATGCAGGTAAGGTGACAAATAATGGAGGTATTGTGACAAAAATTACATCAGGTCGCCATCCATTCAAAGCTTGTGGCAGACTGCTAAACACAAAGCTTAATTCCAATAACAACCTGTCTACCAAATTCGGTTTTGACTTAATCCGCAAAAAACAACGCTGAATCGTTACGCCATTCCTTTTTTCAGTAACATACCATTTATTCCGATACTCCTCGTAAACTTCGCGTTCTGGATAATTTGGCATTCCCGTAATTACCCTGACTTCATGACCTTGCTCAACTAGCCCTTCTGCTAATTCAGTCATCAAGGGAGCAATCCCAATTGGCTCCGGATAGTAGTTATAGGAATAAATGAGAATGTGCATTTTCACAATTTGTTAATTTGGTTCAGCCTGGCAGAAAACCCTGAGTTTCATACACTTGAGTAAATAATTAGATTTTTCCCAGTGGTAGAAAATAAAAATAAATCAAAGTTTTGTATGCTATGAATGTACCCTGTAAATCTGTTTTCAGTGATTGCAAAGACTTGTACCAATGCCATATATAAAGGTAGCAAAATTAATATTATTTATCCAAGTCGCAAACCTGCAAACCCCGATACTAATGTAGCATTTAAAACAATAACAGACAAGATTATAGTACGTATCAATACAGGTATTTTGCGAATTTTCCTTTTTTTAATCCAGTGAACACAAAAATAAAGGCTGAGAATAAAATTTTGACGTAATGTCCTAGCGCTAGAAATTCACGTGTTCCGGTCACTCTCGTATATCTAAATGACAGCAAATATATCATTAAATACAACATCACCATTGTCTTAAAGCATCTGAACATTAAGCTTTATTTCTCGCGTTTAGGAAACCTCTACCCTTAACAAACGTCGTAGTAGTCAGATGTCATTTGTTAAGGGTCATTTATTATTGGTTAGTTGGCATTCCCCCATGCCCAATGCCCAATCACATAACTAATACACCAAAAAAGTCCGAGATTTGGGTAATATATAGGAGCTATCTTTTTTACATTTGTGTAGTGAGCCTGTATACGATACTCCCAGGAAGTCGCTTGGCGATAAGTGGAGCTTAATACTGTAGGCATATCGCAGCAAATTAAGTACCGATAGCGCGTTACCCAAAGGAATCAATCATGTTGACTTTAAAAATCGTTGTATATGTAGTTGTCGCCTTCTTTGTCCTGCTGTTTGTCTTTGGATTCTTGTCGAATGACCCTGCTCGTAACCCTGGTCGTCGGGATTTCGAGTAATCGCTCAACCGATTCTCCTCTACTGCCGGGAGGCGGGAGACATAAAATACCCACTTTAAAATATGGTCGTGGATTTCCCATGACAGGTTTTAGTTGAAGCTGGGGAAACCTAAAACATTTGCCAGAATCGGAAACTTTTCTAGGCAATGTCCTCGCCGAAGGCACTGGCTTAATAATTAGGCATACTAATTAGGCGGCTTGCCACAAGCTAGGCAAAATTACAAGTCGGAAGAGCGAATGCAGGTCATAGTTCTTCCGGCTTTGGATTCGGCTGTGTATACGCTTAGTTCTGTTGCAATATGCTCAATCAAGTTCCGCCGCCCTCGAACCCTGCTGTTAGCGAAATTTCACAAGTTGCTATTTCAGTATCTGAAAAACCAGAATCTGCAAAATCTTCTGAAAGTCGTGTCTCTAGCTTGTCTAATCAATCGCCGAATCTATCTCAATTTGCGGCGACAAGGCAAAACGAAAATCTTACAAAATCCTCAGTCAGCCTCGAAAAATCACTTTCGTCGAGCGGACAAACTACTCAAGTTTTAGCTAAACCAACTCAACCGGAAAAGTTTCCACCTGAGTTTACACCTGAGACTGTTAATCAAAATGCGGCAGCGCTAGGGGAAGCGTTATCGATTGGGTATGCAGTAGAACAGAATACTAGTAACAATTCTAGTCAAACTAATGTTATTTCTGCAACAGCCAACCCTGAAAATGTTGTTCAAACCCTAACAAAAAGTCGGAGTTTATCCCAGCCAAAAGCGGAAGTATTGGTCGAAAGGTTAGCTCAATCCCAGAAACGCAGCAATATTAAGAATACTTCGCTTAATTCTAATCAACCTAATTCTAATCAACTTAATAGTGGAACGTTCCCATCAACTCAACAACCCTTAAAAGTTGATTTTTACAGTCAAGAACAGCAAAATTTCCCTTCAACGATTGAATTTAAATCACGAGAACTTGAGCAAAGTACACCAGCGAATCCAGCAAATCCAACAGCACAACCAGTACCGCAACAAAATCAAACTCCACAACCAGGACAAACCCAGTCGCCACAACCACAGCAAACAAGACGAGTTGTAGAAGTGATTTCCGATCGCCAAGAATATGACGAGCAGCGACGGGTAGTTACTGCTGAGGGCAATGTTGTTGTTCGGTTTGATGGTGCGGTTGTGGATGCCGATCGCTTGCAGGTCAATTTAGATAATTTGATTGCTGTGGGTGATGGAAATGTCGCTTTAACGCGAGGTGACCAGGTATTACGCGGACAGAAATTTACATATAATTTTATTCAAGATAACGGCGAACTCGAAGCTGGTAGTGGGGAAATATTTATTCCTTCGGCTGGTACTGATTTAGGATTTGCCCAACCAGGGGCACCCAGCGCCACAATTGGAGTCCAAAGCCGACCTTTGAGCGATCGCATTCGCCAAAATCAACCACTAACTGGTGTGGGGAGTTCGGGGGGTATTGATATTAGTGTTGGTGGCAGGGCAGATGCACGCAATATTGTCTCCCCGAAGGAAGGTGGACAGGTACGACGAGTTCGGTTTGAAGCTGCACATATTGACTTTTTCCCCCGTGGCTGGCAAGCACGAGATGTTCGCTTGACAAATGACCCTTTTTCCCCTCCAGAATTACAAATCCGTGCCGATAAAGTAACGCTAACACGAGTCTCTCCTTTGGAAGACAGGATTAGAACCCAAGGACAGCGTTTAGTATTTGACCAACGGACTACAATACCTATTCCTAAAAACGAACAAATTATCGACCGTCGGGAGCGGGATCCAAATCCATTTCCCTCGATTGGTTTTGATGGTGATAAGCGAGGTGGTGTATTTGTTGAGCGTGCTTTTGAGCCAATAAGTACTGAGAATGTGAGGTTGAGTATTACACCTCAGTTTTTTGTCCAAAAAGCTGTAACTGGAAGCGGTAATTTTGCGTCTTGGTTTGGTTTGAAGTCGCGAGTTAATGCTGTTCTCAGTCCAAAAAGTCGTTTGGAAGGGAATGCGATTTTTGATAGCCTTGATTTAAGTCAAGTTGAAGATTCGTTGCGGGCAAGTTTGCGGTATCAACAGGCATTGGGAGATACAAATCCCCATTTATTGAATTTAGAATATAGCTATCGCGATCGCCTTTACAATGGCACGTTAGGATTTCAGCGAGTTCAAAGTAGTTTGGGTGGGGTATTGTTGTCTCCAGTTGTACCTTTGGGTAGGAGCGGTTTAAATCTCACTTATCAAGTTGGTGCCCAGTATATTAGTGCTAATACTGACCGTCTGGATTTGCTGGAAGCAAGTCGCGATAATGACCGGATTTCGTTAGGACGTTTGCAAGCTAGTGCGAAACTGTTTGGTGGTGTTCCTTTGTGGGAGGGGAAAGCGTTACCTCCAACACGTAATCAGGGATTGCGGTATACACCTAATCCAGTTGTGCCTTATTTGAGGGCTTATGGAGAACTGAATGGGACGACAAGTTATTATACAAATGGTGATAATCAGAATACTTTGTTTGCCACGGTTGGTTTGCAGGGGCAAATTGGTAATTTTTCTAAGCCATTTTTAGATTATACGGGTTTTAATGTTAGTTATTCTCAAGGTTTGAATAACGGTTTATCACCATTTTTATTCGATCGCTCTGTTGATAATAAAATTATTAATTTGGGTTTGGTACAGCAACTTTATGGACCATTTCGATTGGGATTTCAAACGTCGCTAAACGTGGATAATGGTGAAAGTCTTAGTACTGAGTATTCGTTGGAATATAGTCGTCGGACTTATGGGATAACGTTGCGATACAATCCCGTACAGGAATTGGGTGGTATTAGTTTCCGCATCAGCGATTTTAATTGGAGTGGAGGAACCGATCCATTTAGCGATCGCAGTGAGGTTCGTCAATCGGTTGGTGGTGTGGAACAGAGGTAGGAGGTAGAAGGCAGAAGGCAGAAGGCAGAATACTGATTACTGAATACTGAATACTGATTACTGACTACTGAATACTGAATACTGATTACTGAATACTGAATACTGATTACTGACTACTGAATACTGATTACTGAATACTGATTACTGACTACTGAATACTGATTACTGAATACTGATT
>JAAUPE010000216.1 GCA_012034595.1 Calothrix sp. CSU_2_0
AAGCTAAACAGTAAGGAGAAATCAATTCCCAATGCCCAATCCCCAATCCCCAATTCCCAATCCCCAATCCCCAATCCCCATTAATCGTTAATAATTTCCTGTATCTGCCAAATATATAATACTGCTTCGCCGTGGTCGGGTATCCAAGCGAGCCATTCGTGGTTGGAAATTTGGTACAGTAACAATCCTTCATTAAAGCTGTAAGGACTGGGAATTTCTAGTATTTTCACCCACTTACCCGCTTGAAACTTATGCCCTTGAGATAGTGCAGTACCATCAAAATCAAATAAATTTACTTTCATGACTTTTTAAAAACCTTATTTATTTGGCTAATGCTGTAATAATTCTGTAACCAAATATACAAAATAACCAATAAGATTGAAAATAATCTGTCTTATAAATTTACTTTTGCTCCTGCTTGTTATCACCAATTCAGCTTTTCTTAACAAATGTTTGTTTCTGTTGCGATCGCAATATATTTAGTAGCAACGACAGGTAGACTGGCACTAGATAACTGAAGCGCTATTTAAGATATGTCAAAGACTTCTATCTCCTCACTTAGAGAGCAACAACACCCGTTAATTCGTCAATTAGCTGATTGCATCGAAGCTGTTTGGCGTAAACATCTCGATTTATCACTTTATAATTTGCCTGCGGAGTTAGGGTATGTCGAAGGCAAACTGGAGGGTGAGAAATTAATCATCGAAAACCGTTGCTATCAGACTCCTCAGTTCCGAAAAATCCACCTCGAACTGGCACGGGTTGGGAATATGCTCGATATTTTACATTGCGTCATGTTTCCCCGTCCGGAATACGATTTGCCGATGTTTGGTTGTGATTTGGTTGGGGGTAGGGGACAAATTAGTGCTGCTATTGTCGATCTTTCACCTGTAAATTCGCAAAAGTTGCCATCGTCATACAGTTCGGCACTTTCGGCACTTGCACCAGTGAATTTTTCTCAACCTCGCGATTTACCAGCGTGGGGAGATATTTTTTCGGAGTTTTGCACTTTTGTTCGTCCTGCAACTCCTGAGGAAGAGGTGATGTTTGTTAACCACGTGCGGGACTTTTTAGATATACATTGTAGTAATGCGATCGCATCTCAAAAAGTCGCACCACAGGAAGCAACTGAAATTCTCGCTGGACAGCGCAACTATTGCACTAAACAGCAGCAAAATGATAAAACTCGTCGTGTTTTGGAAAAAGCTTTCGGTACTGCTTGGGCAGATCGTTATATGACGACGGTATTATTTGATTTACCTAGTTAGGTTTGTGGGAAATAGGGAATTGGGAAATTCTTAATCCCAATGCCCAATTTATATTACTGATAACAGTTTGTATTCAAATTTATATTTATCTAATCTTTAATTCCGTAGAGGAAAAATAAGCCAAATCTTGATAATAGATATATAATGGCAAGAACAGTTCGCTTCAAGATATAGAACTGCGATCGTTTATCTTTGTTGTTCTGATTATTTATCTACCTTAAAGGTTGTCTTGTGTACGATTAATTAGACAATTTTCATACCAGTAAAGTGAATTTCAATCTACCTAAATTCAGTTCGATTTTATGTAATCGTTTGTGCTGAGGGAATACCAAAAAATAAATTCTCCAATATTGTAGGGGTGGGGTTTCCCCGCCCTTCCCATGATAATGTTGGTAAGTATATGATTTGAAGATTTTATTTTCTGGATTTTATTTTCTGGATTTTATTTTCTGGAAGTCCTTAATAAGAAACACCAAAAAAATAAATTACCCCAAAATTTTTGTACCACCCTCACTCATACAATAATATGATTATCCCGATATATAAGGACTGGGATACCCAGCCCCTACAAATGATGGGATTAATGGTTATATTTGGGATATTTTATTTTCTGGAAGTCCTATAAATCAAGTATTTATAGGGTGTAAATTGCTTACAGTATCTAAACTATTTGCCTTAAATCTATTCTTAAAAATCTACAATCTCTACCTGTAGAAACACTTCATTATAAATCTCTAGAGGAATTTATGTAGGTTCCTGTGTCGTTTAACTAACAATAAACTTGGCTTTATCGATTAAAGAATAATGATTTTATTTAGATAAAGTTAACAACGAGCATATTCCAGCTAGAAGCATGATTATGATTGTAAATATGACGCAAATACCAGAGATTTGCTATAAAGCTGTAATAAATAAGGATGAAGAGATTGTATTGTGATTATTTATGCTTGATGATTAAAATTGATGATTTGCTTTTTATCAATTGATTACTGGTAATCAATAGCTACCTGCTGATTGATATTAGTAATATTTACTGTGATTAATATTTAAGTTCATCTTCATGATATTTCCATTCAAGCATGAATGGGAACAGGAATTTTATGTGCCTTATTAACCCTACAAATTTTCAATAATTCCTAATTTAAATTTCCATTACAGTTAAAAATTATTTATTTTTTTACCGATTCAATTACGATCGCATTACAACTCAGGCTTCAATTCAATTAGCAATTACACATAAGTAATTTTAACTAGTTGCTGGCATTAACTTAAAACTTTTAACTCACTTTTTTGTTCGATCGGCAAATTAAAACTAACAAAAAACAACGAGCAACAGATTATGTCAAGGTGGACAGAAGATTCAGTACCAACTGAAAAACCGATAAATCGACGAGAATTTCCCTGGAGTTTAGCAGTAATTGTGCCGCTACTAATTACAGGTGGTGTGTTGGGAATAGCAAAATGGCAACAAATTCAAAGTCTAAACCAAGCTCCTGTAAGTCAACCAGTTACTAACAGTGTAAATGCATTAGGAAGACTCGAACCACGGGGGGAAGTAATTAGAATATCTGCTCCAACCTCTGGGATAACGTCATCAGCTAGGATTGAACAAGTTATGGTTCAGGAGGGAGAAAGGGTAAGAAAAGACCAAGTAATTGCTGTTTTAGATAGTTTTAAAACCAATCAAGCAGCAATGGAAGAAGCAAAAGCAAAGTTACTCGAATCTCGTGCTAATTTAGGTAGTGTTAGAGCAAGTTCACCAAGAGATTTGCAAGCACAAACAGCTGTAGTTGCCCGTTTAGAAGCGCAATTGAAAGGAGAACAGGACGGTCAACAAGCGACAATTAACCGCTTAGTAGCGCAATTGCAGGGTGAAAGAGTCGCTCAACAAGCTACGGTAGAAAGGATAGCAGCAGAATTACGCGGACAAGGCGATAGTTTAACAGCAACAGTAGCGCGATCGCAAGCTGAACAGCGTAACGCCCAAGTCGATTCGAGTCGTTACGAAAGCTTGTATCGTCAGGGGGCAATATCCGCACAAGAACGCGATCGCAGAAGGTTGAGTGCGGATACTACTACAGCACAAGTTACAGAAAGTCAAGCACAAAGACAGCGTGCTGTATCAACTTTACAACAACAGCTAGCAGAAGCCCGTGCAAACCAGTCGAAAACTGTTGCTACATTGCAACAGCAGATAAATGAAGCAAGGGTAAATCGTAGTAAAACCATTACCACGCTGCAAAGACAAATTGACGAAGAACGTTCTCGATTTAACAAATTCCGCGATATTGCACCTAGTAACGTCCAGATAGCTCAAGCACAAGTTACCAATGCGATCGCAAATATGCGGAAAGCGGAAGCACAATTAAATCAAAGTTACATCAAAGCACCAATTTCTGGAGAAATCATTAAAATTCATACTAAACCAGGTGAAACAATGGGTGCAAGTGGGATTGCAGAAATTGGACGCACTGACGAAATGTTAGTTGTAGCTGAAATTCCCGAAGATAGCATTGGTAGGGTTCGTCTGGGACAAAAAGCGACAGTTCGCAGTGACAACGGTGCATTTAGCGGTCAATTACAGGGTACAGTCTCGGAGATTGGTAGAAAAGTCGGTAGAAGAGACATCCTTAATACCGATCCAGCAGCAGATGTAGATGCCAGAGTCGTCGAAGTTAAGATTGCCCTTCCTCGTGAAGAGAGCGATCGCGTATCTGGTTTAACATTCGCAAAAGTACTTGTTGAAATTGGAATTTAAGTTAAAAGTTAGGAGTTAGAAGTTAGGAGTTGATAATGTTTATTTATTCAACTTACTAAATTTGAACTCAAAATGGATAATTTTTTCTTTAACTTAGACTAACAACTCCAAATTTCTATACAAATGACCTACCGAGTCGTTTCTAATCCTAACTCTTCATTTTTAATTCCTAATTCCTAATTCCTAACTATATAAATGTCTAGAAAAATCCCCTTAGCATGGTTGCAACTTACTCGTGAACGGACTCGACTTTTAGTAGCACTTGCTGGAATTGCCTTTGCGAATATTTTAATGTTTATGCAGCTTGGTTTCCAGGATTCGCTGTATTCAAGTAATGTACGTTTTCATAGCAGCTTGCAAGGTGACATTGTTCTAATTAGTAATCAATCGAGTTCTTTAATCTCGATGAAAAGTTTTTCTCAAAGACGTTTATTTCAAACTTTAGATTTTAAAGAAGTTGAATCAGTTAATCCTATTTATCTTGATTTTACCAGTTTTAAAAATCCGGAAACTGGTCATCCAAGAACAATTTTTGTAATTGGATTTAATCCACAATCAAATGTATTTAATATTTCCGGTGTTCCAGAAAATCAGAAAAAACTCACCTTGCCTGATACTGTTTTATATGACCAGGCATCGCGTTTAGAATTTGGTCCCATTGCCAGAGAATTTAATGCAGGAAAATCAATTTTTGCAGAAGTTAGATTACGACGAATTAAAATTGCTGGTTTGTTTATGTTAGGCGCTTCTTTTGGTGCTGATGGCAATATAATTACTAGTGATGTTAACTTTTTAAATATATTTAATCTTCGTCAACAAGGTCTAATCGAAGTTGGTTTAATTAAACTAAAACCAGGTTCAAATGTGGAAGCAGTTACTCAAAATATCAGAAAATATTTAGGTCCAGATATTCATGTAATGACCAAGCAAGAATATATTGATTTTGAGCGAAATTTTTGGGCAAGTAATACTGCGATCGGCTTTATCTTTACCCTGGGCGCAATTATGGGTTTCATTGTCGGAACTGTAATTGTTTATCAAATTCTTTATACTGAAGTTGCCGACCATTTATCTGAATATGCGACCCTAAAAGCGATTGGTTACAGTCACAAGTACCTATTAAATGTCATATTACAGGAGTCTTTAATATTAGCCTTATTAGGATATGTACCAGGGTTTACACTTGCTCTATTTTTATATCAAAAGGCACGTGAGGCAACATTATTACCAGTTTTTATGTCAGCAGACCGCGCCGTATTCGTTTTGATTCTAACTGTAATTATGTGCTATTTATCTGGAGTTATTGCGGTGAGAAAGCTTCGTGCAGTTGACCCTGCGGATATTTTTTAAATTAGGAATATTATAAGTTATCAATTATAAGTTATTAATTAATAATTATAAGTTAGTAATTATTAATTCTTTCTCTGTCAGAAAGTTTATAATACCAAATCTCTAATGCCAAGCATCCAATTGAAAACTTATTATCCACTAACCACTAACTATTAACTATTAAACACTAAAAACTATGCCTAGAAAAGACCCTGTGATTTCAATCAAACACCTTAATCATTACTATGGAAAAGGAGCATTAAAGAAACAAATCTTATTTGATATTAACTTTGATATTTATCCAGGAGAAATTGTAATTATGACAGGACCATCTGGTTCTGGAAAAACAACTTTGCTAAGTTTAATTGGTGGTTTGCGCTCAGTTCAAGAAGGTAGTTTAAAATTTTTGGGTGATGAATTATATCGAGCAAATCAGAAAAAATTGGTAAATATAAGACGCAATATTGGTTTTATTTTCCAAGCACATAATTTGCTCGGATTTTTGACAGCCAGACAGAATGTGCAAATGGCAGTAGAACTAAACGATCGCATTTCCCAAGCTGACGCTATTTCTCGTTCGGAAGGAATCTTAAAAGCAGTTGGTTTAGGATCGAGAGTCAATTATTTTCCCGATAATTTATCTGGAGGACAAAAACAAAGAATTGCGATCGCACGTGCTTTGGTAAATAATCCAGCAATGATACTCGCAGATGAACCTACTGCTGCTTTAGATAGGCAATCTGGACGTGATGTGGTGGAACTTATGCAGCGATTAGCAAGGGAAAAAGGGACTTCAATTTTACTTGTAACCCACGATAACCGAATTTTAGATATTGCCGATCGCATTATCAATATGGAAGATGGTGTTTTAGCACGGGATTCTCAAAACATCGTCTTGAGTCACGAATCTGGATTCAAAACCCACACTTCTTAAGTCAAAATCTTCAGGTACTGACAAAAAATTAAACATCTCGATTATACAATTATCAATCGTAATTATTTGTAGGGGCTGGGTATCCCTGCCCCTAATCTATTAAGAATATATTAGGACTATTTATTTCTTGGTGTTCCCTCACAAACAAATTTACTTCACACCGTTTTATTTAATGTATTTACTAATTTTGGTAGATGCACATGGACGAATTTTAGATTCTCAGTTTTAAATTTCGTTGCTTATTTCCAAATTCTAAATACTAACTAAATACTAAATTTTGCTTACCTGATAGACCTGGGTTTTTTTTCCGGTGGATTCGGTGTAGCATTACCTTGGCGACTAGTACGGAAAGTAACATTTACACCTTCATTTGATTGTTCAAGTACCAATAAAGGAGTCGGTTTAGCCTTTTGGTCCCAATGCATAAAAGCAATTCGACCTTGAATAGTTGGTTGCCAAGTATCGTGGTCTTCCACAGGACTAAGGTAAGTTTCAATACAATCAATAATTTGGCTGATTGTAGCAGAAGTTGCTTGCGTAGGTAATTTCATCAAGCGAATTTGAATCCGGAACAGCACTCGTTTGCTGATATTTGGTGGAGAACCCGTTTCATGTTCAACATCAAAAATCTCATCAATTTGTCGTCCAGAATTATTAGAAATTCCCACAACCCCAGTATTAACCTGAGTTGGACGTAAAGCTTGAGTAATTTTATCTTTTACTTTAATTTTGACCTGATTGACAATGGCAAAATGAAAAACCTCTTCATCCATCCGCATCCGCAGATAATCTAAATTAAATTCTCGTGAGTTGATTAAATCGGGATTCGCTTCCATTTTGCGAATTGTTTCTAAAGCGAGCTTTAGTTTTTTCTCAAGTTCTCTAGAGCGAAAATTCTCGAATCGAATTTTCTTATGCAATTTATCAGACCGAATTTTGGCATATATAATCAGTGCGAGTAACAGCAATCCCAAACCTGCGGATGTAACAGTCCAAACCGAACTAGCTTGTGAGTCGATTGTTGATGCAACTTCTTGTGTTTGTGTCAGATGAGATGGTTGATTAGCCTTTTTAGACTTTACCCCTGGAGATTGGGCAATATAAATTGAAGTTGACATAATTAGCACGCATAAGAATTTTACCTCTCTTGTTTAGGATGCCCAAATTTACAGTATTAGTTTTCCGTATTATTATCAGTTTTTTTGAAATTAATTAGTGGTTAATAGAACGCTTATCTTTTGGATGTAATACAAATTAGGGCAAATACCCGATAAATCAAGGTAAATGGTTGTTTGGATGTAAAATTAGGGCAAACAACCGTTTGCCCCTACAGTATTCTCGATTGCGAACTGTATTTAATTTAAGAGAGAACCCGATCCATTTTTTATGCTTGATTCACTAAGTAAAATTTGTCTCATTGCTACGGATATGGATGGGACTCTGACTACTGCTGGTAAATTCACTAGCAAGCTTTTACAGACATTTGATGATTTACATACCGCAGGAATTAAAGTATTAATCGTTACTGGTCGTAGTGCGGGGTGGGTGAGTGGATTAGCACATTACTTGCCGATTGTTGGCGCGATCGCAGAAATGGTGGTTTATATTATCCGTCTGCTGGGGAAACAGGAATATCCCTCAGTCCAATTCCCGACTTAAGCAAACATCGTCAGCAGTTAGCAACGACTTTTGCCAATTTACAAGCAAAATTTCCCCAAATTCAAGAATCTAGCGATAATATTTTTCGGATTACCGATTGGACTTTTGATGTTGCGGGATTTAATCCAACCGAGTTGGAAATAATTGCCGAGCTTTGTCAAAATATGGGTTGGGGTTTTACTTATAGCACCGTGCAATGTCACATCAAACCCCAAAGACAAGATAAAGCGATCGCACTATTGAAAGTGCTAAAAGAATATTTTCCTGAATATACATCCAACAATGTTGTAACTGTTGGTGATAGTCCGAATGATGAAAGTTTATTCGACTCCCGTTATTTTCCTTTATCGGTAGGTGTGGCAAATGTGCGGGAATATGTCGATCGGTTACAGCATAAACCCGCTTATATTACTAATGCAACAGAAGGGGAAGGATTTTGCGAATTGGCAAGGATGATAAAAACAGTAGTCAGTAGTCAGTAGTCAGGAGTTAGGAGTTAGGAATCAGGAATCAGGAATCAGGAATCAGGTGTTAAATTCTTAATCCCATATTCTGACCCCTGACTGCTGTATTCTGACCCCTGACTGCTATATTCTGACCCCTGACTACTATATTCTGACCCCTGACTACTGTATTCTGACCCCTGACTGCTGTATTCTAATCTTCCGTGACTTCAGCCGCTTTATTCCCCTTTGGTACAACTAAAACCTTATCAACACGATTCCCGTCCATATCCATCACCTCAAAGCGCATTCCATGCCATTCAAAATGGTCAGCTGCCGTAGGGATGCGTCCCAAATGGGTAATGACAAAACCACCTAAAGTTTGATAACTACCTCGATCTTGCGATCGCAATTCTTCAATATCAAATAATTCCATAAATTCATCGACTGCTAACATCCCATCCAACAAATAAGAACCATCTTCACGCTGTACCACTTGTGGGTCTTCTTGTCCATCAACTGTAGGAACATCGCCCACTATTTCAATTAAAATATCGTTGAGCGTCACCAATCCTTGAATGACACCATACTCATCAACAACCAATGCCATATGCGTCACCGTTTGTTTGAACATTTCCAAAACTTTCAAACCACGTGTGCTTTCCGGTACAAATACAGGCTGACGTAAACCGATAGTTAAATCCATTGGCTGACCAGTGAAACTCCTCGCTAACAAGTCCGTAACTGGCAAAACCCCCAAAACATTATCAAGTCCACCTTGGCATACTGGGTATCGAGAATAACCACTATCAATAATTTTCTGACGGTTTTCTTCGGCAGTATCTTCTAACTCCAACCAAACAATATCAGGACGGGGACTCATTAAGGCACTCACAGGGCGATCGCCTAACCGAAACACCCGCTCAACCATATCCTGTTCGGCTTCTTCAAAGGTTCCTTCTTCCGTTCCTTGTTCGATTAAACCCCGAATTTCTTCTTCTGTAACGAGAGGTTCAGTCGATGGTCGAATACCCAATAACCGTAATATTGCTTCAGTGGAAACACTTAGAAGGTAAACAAGAGGTGTTGTAATTTTCGACAGCATTTGCATTGGAATTGCCATCACCGAAGCAATTGGTTCGGGATGATTTAGCGCCAATCGCTTGGGTACAAGCTCACCCATCACAAGGGTTAAAAAAGTAATAATAATAATAGCTAATCCCTTAGCTAATTGTCTCTGATAAGATTCTGGTTCTGGAGGTGCGATCGTAATTCCCAAAAGTGGGGCAATTCTTCTAGCAATCGTTTCTTCACCAAAAGCACCGGAGAGAATAGTTAACAGGGTAATACCAATTTGGACAGTACCAAAAAATTGATTCGGAGAAGCTGCCAAACTTAAAGCTACTCGCGCTTTAGCATCACCTCGTTCGGCTAGTTGCTGTAGACGGAATTTTCGTGCCGAGACGATCGCTAATTCCGACATTACAAATAGCCCGTTGGCAAAGATTAATAGAAGAATAATTAGAATTTCGACTGTTGGGGACATTATAAAAATTGCCGATGACGGCAGACTCACCTTAACTTTAAATTTCTAGTATCTATTATCTAAGGTCGTGTAATACAACACCCAGAATATATAAAAAATATCTTTATTGGGAATTGGGGATTGGGGATTGGGAATTGGGGATTGGGAATTGGGGATTGGGGATTGGGGTAATTTAGTTTATTGCCCATTTGCCCATTGCCCCTTGCCCCCTG
>JAAUPE010000217.1 GCA_012034595.1 Calothrix sp. CSU_2_0
GAATTTGAGCAAAGATATAATGGTCTTAGCTAAGTTTACATTGATGTAATTTTAGATGAATTAGTTGATTGACGGCGAAAGTGAATCTATTAGGAGAATCTGCCAAGTTAAGTTGCTGGTGTATTCCCTAATTTCGGCTTTATAAAGTGAATTTAAACCTACTCATATTAGACTAATATAAATCTTCTAGACTTGAGTTTTCAAAATTACCAGTAACATCAGTCACATCTGCGGAATGTGGGTTTGAAATTGAGCAATTCTCCAGCAAAACAGCAATCTAACCAAATAATCTGCTGTTTAACTTGACTTTCCTGCAAAATATCCCATAAATCTCGTAGCGAAAAACCCCATATTTTACCTGGATTAACATCGCTGCTTCCTAAAAAACCCTGTGTTAAATTTTGCCTTAACTGCTTCCGCAATCCATGTCCCGCGAAAAATAGTAATGCTGTTTCTGGTGGGTTTTCAGTTTCTGGGAGGAATAAATCGAGGATGGCTTTTTCTAATTCCTCTGTTTTAAAGGGTTTGTTTGGGTCAACTTGGGATTTACCATCGATAATGCTAGCTGGGAAACGCTTGACTCGGAAGTTGTTTTGGGCTTCTAGGATTTGTGCGATCGCTTCTGCGTCAGATGCGGGGGTATTGAGATGCTTATAGTTACCCGTTGAATCTTTGAGGAAGGGGTATTTGTTGATTCCTACGACTAAAGCATCTCGGCTCATGGGCAGTGTGAGGTTAAGTGTTTTTACTTAGATATTGATTATAACTGCAAAATGGTGGTATTGGTTTTGTGAGTGCGATCATTAGCAAAATATCCGTGTCACATGTAACATTATTGTTATAATCTCACAAAAATATCAGATTAATTTAGTCGTTATTACTACTTAATTATTGTAGAGTTTTTGATTGTGTAAATATACAAATTCAGATATAATTACGGAGTTCGATTTGTTTCTTAAAATTTGTATTAAAAACCGATAGTTTACATTAGCTAATTACACTCACAATAAATTGTCGTTTATGGAACCATTTCTGTTCGTAACTGATTTAGATTACACACTTGTGGGCGATAAGGAATCTTTAGAGCATCTGAATACAGAATTAGAAAAACATCGAAAAACATATGGAACAAAAGTTGTTTATGCAACAGGGCGATCGCTAACTCTATATAAGAAGTTGGTAGCGGAAGAATCGCTTATCCTTCCTGATGCACTTATTACTTCTGTAGGGACTGAAATATACTTAGATGCCAAGACATACAAACTTGATTCAGAATGGTCAGAAAAGTTATCTTTTGGTTGGAACCGTAGTTTCATCACAGAGATTGTACAAAAATACCCTGAACTAGTTCCTCAACAGCTGTCAGAGCAGGGTCCTTTCAAAGCAAGTTATTTGATTGGTGAAAAGGATGCTGTAAAAATATTACCTCTGTTAAAGTCTGAACTGGAAAAAAATAGTTTGAAGTTCAATTTAATCTATAGTGGTGGCAAAGACCTGGATATTTTACCCCTTCATGCTGATAAAGGTTTAGCAGTTAAATTTTTACAACAGAAGTGGGAAGTTGATTCCCAGAAAACAGTTGTTTGCGGTGATTCTGGAAATGATATCGCATTATTTAATGCTGGAGAACAACGAGGAATTATTGTGGGGAATGCTCGCCCAGAATTACTTGAATGGTACAATGCAAACTTAACTGAATACCGTTATCTTGCTCAAGCTTCCTATGCTGCTGGAATTTTAGAAGGCTTGCAATACTTTAATTTCATTTGAAACATATTGACCTTAGTAGTGCAGAAAAGTTCTGGAATTCTTATAAATAGAGGATTTTCGACGAGACAGTTATTTTAGCGTTTCTCAAAAAATGGAACGAGGATAATAGGTTTCAGGCGCTATTTTGACCATCTACGCAGTCCGTCATAAGACCAAGAAAAGTTTTCTGCACCACCAAGCATATTGACATTGAGCAAGTAAATATTTCATTTTTAAGACAAGAGGTTTTTTCAAGCTATTTCTGAAATAGTCTTGATTCTGTCTACCTCAAATAGTTATTGCTCCTAAAGCGATTAGTGTAGACTGTTGAGCATTGTTTAAATTATTAACCCCACTAATGTTCATGCCTTGGTAAGGTTTACTATTGGGTTCTATGGTATCGATACACTTGCCTGTAAATATATTCCACGTTTTGATAGTTTGGTCTTGACTGCTACTAACCAAAATTCCACCTTTCGGGCTAAACATCAAAGATTCCACTGCCGCTTGATGCCCTTTTAAGTAACGGAGGGGTTTTTTATTATTATCAAGACTCCACAAGCTAATAGTTTTATCATGCCCACTACTTGCAAAAATTAGACCTTCGGGGTGGAAAGCAACAGTCAAGATTCTATCTGTTTGTTCATAATTATCGTGAAAATTACAAATTCTTTTTTGGCTTCTGATATCCCATAACTTTAATTGATTGTCGAAACCTCCGCTAATGAGATAATTACCATTAGGACTAAAAGCTAATGAATGAACCTGGTTGTCATGTCCTTTTAATACACCGACTGTATTAGCCTCATAATTCCACAGTCGTATTGTTTTGTCACGACTGCTACTTGCGATTAAAGGCTCGTTAGGACTAAAAGCAAGTGATAGTATACGATTAGTGTGCCCACATGAGCCATATAAAGAGTCGATAACTTCACGATTTTCAATATCCCATAAAATCACTTTACGGTCATTGCCACCACTAGCTAATTTTTTCCCGTCAGGACTAAAAGCTACTATTCGTACTCTATCAGTGTGTTGTTCATTCAAATTAGCTGATTCTTGCCACTGATTATTTTGTAATTTCCATAGACGTATTGTATTATCTTCGCTAGCACTAGCAAGCATATTACTATCTGGGTTGAAAACTACTGACCAAACCCAATCTGTATGCTTTGAAAGTGTTGCTATGGGTTCTTTATTACATATTCCTTCTTGAATATTCCAAAGCCGGATTTTATTATCTTCACTACCAGTTACAAGCATTTTGGCATTAGGACTAAATGCGACTGACCAAATCCTATTCGTATATCCTTGTATAGTTTTTTGGCACTTCCCAGTGTTAATATCCCATACCTTAATCGCATGATCGTCAGCACCACTAATTAGCAAGTTTTCAGGGTTCGGACTGAAAGCTAGAGAGCGTAACTGATTTTTATGCCCGTTTTTATATGTCCCTAGTATTTTTGAACATTCACCAGTATCAATATTCCACAATCTAATGTTATGATGTTCATCAATTCCACTAGGATTTTTGTCACTACTACCACTAGCAAGTATTTTACCATTTGAGCTAAAAGCAATTGTCCATACTTGCTTTATCTGGTCAGATTTTAAAATTTTCAAAGATTTATTAATATTCTTCTTCCATAATCGGATTGTTCCATCTTCACTACCACTAGCAATGATTGCACCATCAGGAGAAAATGCAACACAACGTACAGCTTTTTCATGTTCTTGCCACCCATTTAAAAGCTGAGGACGCTTAATCTCACTAATATCCCACAAACGCACATATCCATCTTGGCTACCACTTACAAAAGTACGACTGTCACTAAAAGCAACAGAGTATACTTCTTGTTCAAGCGGAATTTGATGAAATTGAATATTTGTATCCATATCCCAATCTTCTAAATTCCATAAAGTTATGCGTTTATCTCCTGCACTTACTAAAATATCTCCATCAAAACTGAATTTAATAGAGTAAATACATTGTTCATCTTTTAGCTCTTTAATTTTATTTAGTGATGTGACATTCCATAATCTTATAGTCTTATCTTCTCCTGCGCTAGCCAACATTTTGCCATCTGGACTGAAGGCGACTGACCAAACTTGATGGCTGTGACTTTCTCCGTCGCTAAGTAATGTAAGTTGGTAGTTTTCTGTTTCCCACAATCGAACGTTACCGTTAGCATCTCCTGCCGCAAAATTTTTTCCATTAGGGCTAAAAGTAATTGAATGAATGCAACTCAAAGTTTCTGAAAATGTCGATTCATAAAATTTTGAATTTGAGAAATCGACATCATGCAACTCTGCATTTTGTAAATCAGCATTGCGAACGGGAATATTAGAGAAATTTTCACCTGTTAAATCTACTCCCATCAACAAAAGCAAATTCAGGATGTTACCTCCCAAGGCTCCATCTACGGGCTCTTGTTCACGCCATTTAGAGAGAATAATTTTTAAATGTTCTTTAACTGGTTTATTTCCACCAAATTTCTTCAGGAGACCCTTTTTAATCGGCTCAATTATACGATCCTTCTGTATATCTTTAATATAATCTTTTGCCTGAGCCTGAAGTAGAGAACATTGATTAAAGTATTGTGGCTGTTTCTTGACTATTTCATCAATAATTGTATGAATCAATCGATTAATAACATAGTCTCTTACCATTGGTACTAAACTAAAGCTCGAAGTTTCTTTGTTAATTAAGGTCAGATATTCTAATTTAGAATAATTTCTAATATCTCTTCGAGATACTGGCTCATTCTGAATAGCTAGAAGATACATAGTCTCTTTTTCTGACTCATTTAGTGCATCGAATTGTCTGCCTAAAAGATTATGTATTCCTTCTGGTAAATCTTGGAGAATGGTATCATGTTCTTCATTTTGATAAGTATATTGTCTAATACTATGCTTTCCTCGATAGTCAACATATTGCTCAAAGAAACTTGAAAGTTCACCATCATATTTATCTAAAATTATTTTAGATGCAATACCTAAAGCTACGGGATTACCGCCATAGTAACCAACAAATTCCTGCCAGTAATATTCTTCAGAGTTTGTAGCTTCACAATATATATCTGGAGAATAGGCATCTTCTACATCTTCAACTTTTAACCCATCAACTGAAATAGTTTGATAGTAATGACTGTCATTTTTGTGATTACTTAATTCTATCAAATGTCTTTGACTTGTTAATATCAAGCAACTTTGATATGAACTTTGTGTAATTTGTTGTATGAATTCTCCAAATTCTTCCCATCCTTTTCTATAAATTTCATCCCCATCATTGTCATGAATAATTTCTGTGACATCATCTAACACAAGTAAACATTTATTTTGTTGTAAATATTTAATTAAATATTGAATTCTATTATTGATATTTTCTGAAATATCTTGATGTTGGGCATGGATAGAAAACGTTTTAACTATATCATCAATCAAAACATGAAAGGAAGAGATATAACGCAAGTTTTTCCAGATCATGTACTGAAAATTCTGCTGAACTCTCTCTGTTAACTTGACAACTAAAGTAGTTTTCCCAATTCCCGTCATGCCAACTAAGCTAATTAAGCGACATTTATCTGTAAGGACAATTTTTTCTAAGTTGTCTAGTTCCTCTGCACGACCAAAAAAATTAGATACATTAGTAGGCATATCTACTGTATCTAGATTTAATGAGGAATTTACTACATTATTATTGTCTAGATTCGACTCACTTATTGTCAAATCTTGTTTACCTTGAATTAGTTGAATTACTTCCCCATAGTTGCGAATCAGTGGAGATTGGGGAATTTTTACCAGATTGTAGTATTTTTGTATTTTCTTGCGTACATCTACTATTAGCATTTCATTCGTAACCCACTCAAACTCTGGAACTTGATAAGGATTAAGTCCCTCAAGAAGTGCATTACTGAGTACCCCATGTTCACCATTTAGCTGCTGATAAGCGATTTCATAGTCATATGATGCAGCAATTAACAAGCGATCGCGCTGTTGATTAATTTCTGTTTCCTTAAAGTTAAGCAATTCTCCACTAAAACAGCAATCAAGCCAAATAACCTGTTGCTTTACTTGACTTCTCTGCAAAATATCCTGCAAATATCGCAGCGAGAAACCCCATTGGTCATTGCTGGGATTAGCATCACTAGAAGCCAAAAAACCTTCCTTTATTGCTCTTGAATTTCGCAGTCCATGTCCAGCAAAAAACAACAGTGCAGTTGCTGGAACATTATCGCTATCTGGGACAAAGAGGTTCTCGATCGCTGTTTGTAACTCTTCTTTTTTGACTTTTTTATTTGGGTCTACTTGTAATTTTCCGTCAATTTCACTTGCTGGTAGACGCTTAACCCGAAAATCTCCATGTTCTTCCAACAGCCGAGCGATCGCCTCCGCATCAGCAGCAGGTGTTGTCAGGTGCTTTGCGGGGCTTGTCGGTGTATCCTTTAAAAAAGGATATTGATTGATACCAACTACAAGTACATCTCTTCTCATAGTAAATAAATATACATTTATACTTTATACCAAACACCCTGCTTAATGAATTCTTCCATTAACAAAACCCTCATAGCTCTCTTACTGGCTATTAAAGAGCTACAAATTCCCTTAACCAAAAACGAACAAACAATCCTGCAAGATGTCGGAAAACAGCTTGATATCGACCCTGATTACTGGGACTTTATTAAAGAACAGATAACAGCACTTATTGAGGATAATTATACCTTAAACCAACTTTTTCAGACAAAAATACGCAAATTAGATGCTTTGGAGGGTCGAATACCGAGAGAATTTTTGCCTGATTTCGTTGAGTTTAAAAAAGAACTTTTTGGAGAAGTAAAAAAAATTGTCACCTTCGATGGTTCCACTAACGGCGAGAATAGCGATCGCTCAAAACAAATCATCAACATTACCAGCACTATTCTACAGACAGAAAACCAAGACCAAACCACCAAGCAACTCGTTTTTTTAGAACAAATCTCCCAGTACGTAGAAAACTATCGTTACTTTAATACTTACTTTACCGAATCCAACAACCAAACAGTAATTCCAGCAACCGAACCCCTAATTCACGGACAAACCTATTTTCTCTGTATAAACATTAGCCCCGAACCACAAGGAATCGATATAACTACCTTCCCCGATAAAACCTTAGCTCAGGTTTGGAACAACCAAGACTCCCTACTTCTAGATGTTGCGGTTACTTCCAAGGATTTCCATATTAATGCAACCACCCAAAAATTATCCTTACCCCGCACGGGTGCATCCGATAACCTAATATTTACAGTCAAACCTCATAAATTTAGCGATCGCGGTTACATCCAAGTTGAATTATTCTACCGTGGCTATTTGCTTCAATCCAAGCAACTGGTAATCCTGATTCTCCCCACAGTTAATGCAGATATCCCCGAATCCTTGCGTCCTCCCCAGAGTAGCCGCGTCACATTTACTACCACCGATTTACTCACCAACGCACAACTCGCACTGCTTCCCGAACGGGTTTTGACTGTAGATGTGGAACTTGACCAACGAGATGGTAGCATTGATTTTCGCTTTCTTGATCGCACCCACGGCAACGAGGAACTGGCATTTTATGATACTACCTTGCAACCTAGCGCATTGGGGAGTGCGATCGCAGGAATTCGTCAACAGCTAAAATTAACTTCAGAAAGTGAATATCGCTGGTCAGTTGAGGGGAGTATGGAGTCGCTCAACACCTGGCTTCCCAGTTTAGCAAATATTGGACGCGAACTTTATCGCCTACTTTTACCTGCAAATCAAGCTGAGGGAAGCGAAAAATTACAAGCTGCATTAATGCCTAATACTGTTATCCAAGTCAACCCAGTGTTAGGAAAAGTAACAATTCCTTGGGCTTTGTTGTACGAGCGAAAAATCAGACAGAGTAAACAAAATCGGGTATGCGATCGCTTTACACAACATGATTTAGATTGTACGGGTTGTCCCCATAAAATTGACCAGCAAGTTGTTTGTCCCCACGCATTTTGGGGTTATCGTTACTCCATCGAACAATTGCCATGTTGGACTAGTAATAAACATAATTATCCTGTGGCATTGGTGCGACAAATTCAAAATGAAAGGCAATTACAATTGAGTTTTAATGTATATCGCAAATTTGAACTTTGGCAAGAACATTTAATCAAATTGCAAGCTACAGGTTCTGTTAATATATTGCCTGCGGAGGAAATGTTACAGCTAGAAAGTATTTGGAGCGAACACGGACAAATTTTGGATTTGGTCTATTTCTACTGTCATGGTGGTATAGAAGAAATGCCAAAAAAACCTTATTTAGAAATTAGCGATGACCGAATTTATAGTAATTTTCTGGAATGTTATGAATCAACTTGGTTGCATCATCCCCTTGTTTTTCTCAACGGTTGTGCAACGGGTGATTACAGTCCGGAAAGTTATGTGAGTTTAATTGATGATTTTTTGAATGCAGGTGCAAGTGGAGTTGTGGGAACCGAATGTCCTGTATCGGAAACCTTTGCTGAATACTACGCGACGGAGGTATTTCAACGTTTGTTTGCAGGGGAAGCAATGGGACAAGCAATGCTGGCTGTACGGCGAAATTTACTGCAACAATATTATAATCCTCTAGGTTTAGTTTATTCTTTATATGCTGCCCATGAAATTGCTTTAGCACGCTCAGTAACTCAAAATTAAAATATAGCTATAAATAATATGAAATGCTGGATTTTAACTGCGGTTTGTTTATTATTAATTACTCCCACACCTGCTTTTGCAGATACTATTATTACAGTTGATGCTAAAGATAAACCGCTACAAATTAAAGGTTGGTTGAATGAAGAAAATACCCTCATTGGTAGCATACGTCTTTCTGCTCCAGCCAAGGTAGAACAATTTCAATTTCTTGCTTCCGATTTGCAGCGTCAAGAAGGAGATGAAATAATCGGTCGTCAACAGGTATCATTCATTGGTGAAACTAAATTACAACCAGGGATACCCAAAGATTTTCAAGTTAAAGTTAGTAATCCCCAGTCTCCAGGAACTTATAAAGGACAAATTGAAATACGACTTCCCGCTCATAAACCGCAAATAATTGACATTAATGTCTTGGTAAAAGCTAGACCAAAATTAACATCTGTAAGGGGAAACGAACAGGTGCAATTACAATTAACCCAATGTAAAGAGATATCTCCCTGTTCCGCTTTTAAACGAGCTATCTGGCAAAGTGTAGCAGCTTTCCCCGTCACGTCGTTAATGGAGTCACAGATTTGTAGAGATTGCTTGCAAAGACTCATTGCACCTTTGATATCTCCCTGTCGCGTTTTTACATTAGCTATACAGTGAAGGATAGTAGCTTTTGTCTTAAGGTCATCTCCTGGACAAAGTTCTAAAGCTTTTTGGTAATGTATCATTGCATCTCTAACAAAACCTAAATGATTTTCCGCTTGGGCAATGCTTCCCAAAATCCGGTAATCTTCACTTAACTGGAGAATTTCCTGACAAATTTCCAACGCTCCCACAACTCGACTGGTGTTTAACCAATTATTTGCGACAGCATATCCAACAGCGATCGCTATTTCTTTTTCTTCCGCTAGCACCGCCAATTTGACGATTTCTTGTGCTTGTGATTCTTTGCAATATCCAAATTCTTTTCTGTCTTCCCACCAGGTTTTATAAATGCTGGCGGTGGCGGATTTTCTAGTGATTTGCCATTCCTCTACTGTCAACATAGGTTGCAATAACGGTTCCAAAATCGTCGTGACACGATATTCCTGCTGCTGCGTCGCATAAACCGTCGCCGATTCTACCAAACTCAAACCCACCAAGCGATGCAAACACTGAACATTTTGCGCTTCTCCTACCTCGTGACAAAATGCAACATCCCTAACAATATCCTCCGTCACAGGCAACCGAAACACACTCAATAGTTTGAATTAAATCGAGATAGATTTTTCTGTCACCATCTTCCTCCAAACCCTGACGTAACCAACCTTCCTTCCCATCCAACCATTGATATAACTCCCGCCCTATTTTCTTTAACTCTGCGGGGCGATCAAAATCTTGGGTGTAATATTTTTCCTCACACAGATTAATTAACGTCGCTAAGGCTTCTGTATCCAACCGACGAGTACCAACTGTGCGATCGCTAATAGAACAGCGCAGTTCAAAGGTTTGGTTTTGGCTCAGGGCAAAGGTGAAGGTAAGAGGCATGGTCAACTAGCGTTAGTTTTACAATTCCCTTCACCGTATTATCACGTAATTCCGTAAAGTTGCACTTTTTTCAGCAATTTAAAATAATTGACTAAATTTATTCGCTAATTTGCGAATCGCGATCGCATTAACAACTAATTTTACATTTTTAGATTACTGGCTCACGCCATAAAAGTATGAAGTCTATATGGCAAATAT
>JAAUPE010000218.1 GCA_012034595.1 Calothrix sp. CSU_2_0
AGAGCTTACCGTTCTTACAAACTCTCACGCCCGGAAACCGGGACGCGCGAGGTTTGCGCTTTCTGACCGTTCAGGGACGTAAATATCCTCAAACCATCGGTCAATGTTACGAGCCGCGTTTAAGTCTAGGAAGAGACGGTAGAGATAATTCACGAAGCCTTAATTAGAGAATGGGTTCGTTTTCGCCAGTGGATTCAAGATAATCGGGAGTTTCGCACTTGGCAAGAAAGATTAAAGCCAAATGTCAGAGAATGGCAAGATCGTAAATACGACCCTGGGACATTATTGCAGGAAACGACGTTAAGTGTGGCACTCAAATGGTACAGCGATCGCATTGAAGAACTGACACCCCAAGAACAGCAGTTTATTGAAGCGAGTGAAGAAAAGCAGAATCAGCAAGAAAGGGAAAAAAGGCGCAGAAATCGATTCACTATTTTTGGGCTAACCGCTAGTTTAGCGATCGTCTCATTTTTTGCTGCACTTAGCGAAATTCGCAGAACTGATGCAGAAGCTGGTAGATTAAGTAGCACCTCAGAAAGATTTTTCAGTCAACATGACCATGAGGCGGCACTAACACACGCTATCAAAGCAGGGAAACTAGTAAAAAACAGTATTTGGAAATTTTGGATAGCGTCAGAAACTCAGATGCAAGTTGTACTCACATTGCGGGATACAGTATACAACTATCGAGTCAAAAACTTCAAAGGACATACATACTGGGTAAATGGCGTGAGTTTCTCACCCAATGGTAAAACTGTCGCTTCTGCATCCTTTGATGGGACAGTTAAACTATGGGATGTCACAACTGGTCGAGATATCAAAACCCTTGAAGGGCATAAATCCCAAGTTACAAGCGTGAGTTTCTCACCCAATGGTGAAACTGTCGCTTCTGCATCTTTTGACGGGACTGTCAAACTGTGGAATGTCGCAACTGGTCGAGATATCAAAACCCTTAAAGGTCATACTGACGAAGTTATAAGCGTAAATTTCTCACCCAATGGTAAAACCGTCGCTTCTGCATCCAGTGACAAACAGTCAAACTTTGGGATGTCACAACTGGTCAAGAAATCAAACCCTTAAAGGTCATACTGACGAAATTACAAGCGTAAATTTCTCGCCTGATGGTAAAATTGTCGCTTCTGCATCCAAAGACAGTACAGTCAAACTTTGGAATGTCACAACTGGTCAAGTCATCAAAACCCTCAAAGGTCATATAGAGTGGGTTTATGGGGTGAGAAACTCACCCAACAATAAAATAGTGGCTTCTGCATCCAGCGATGGGACAGTCAAACTTTGGGATGTCACAACTGGTCGAGATATCAAAACCCTCAAAGGTCATACTGACGAAGTTATAAGCGTGAGTTTTTCACCTAATGGTGAAACTGTCGCTTCCGCATCCAGGGACAAAACAGTCAAACTGTGGGATGTAAAAACTGGTCGAGAAATCAAAACGCTGGAAGGACATAAAGACTGGGTTAATAATGTGAGTTTCTCACCTGATGGTAAAACAGTGGCTTCTGCATCCAAGGACGGAACAGTAATTTTGTGGAATTTTGATTTAGATAATTTATTAGTACAAGGATGTGATTTGATACATAACTATCTCAGGAATAATTCTGATGTGAATGAGGGAGATAGAAAGTTGTGCGATCGCATTGGGAAAAAGCATTAGAGTATTCCAACAAATAAATGATCCAAAATGTGTCATTGCGAATGGAGCGAAGCGGAATGAAGCAATCGCAAGAACTCGGAGATTACGCGATTGCTTCGTCGTTCCTCCTCGCAATGACAATTCGGCATTTTTTTCTTGGAACACTCTTAACCAATATCTTGTAACAGTCGCCAGATATTACCAAGGGTTATAAATGTAGCTCTGATTTTATTGAGAATTTATCTTAATTATTTCAGCTAAGTGTATAGGTTGATTGAACCTGAACTTATTAAAAAGTGGAAGCAGAGAAAACAATCACCTTAAGCTTCTCTTTCTACTCAACAGAAAAATAGAGTATGGACGGCACTTCGTTCCAGCTACGCTACTTTTCTCCCTAATTGTGGCTAATGAGTCAGAACTCGTTTGGTTAAGGTATTGCACTTTCTGTCGAAGTTTGTACCGCTTAGGAATAAGGATTATGGCTGGAAATCAAAATAACGACTGGTCTGATTATTTACCTGATTGGATGAAAGACCGCTTAGATATCAACAATGATGGAGATGTCAATCATAAAGATGCTTTTTATCGTAAAAGATTAGAAGAGCTTGGGGAATTTTTTAAAGAAGGTTCAGGTGAAAAATTTGCGGATAAAGTGACAAAAGGCATAGACAAGATAACCGACAATGGTGACGAAATTATGGACGGTATAAAAGGTGCGACTTCGCATTTTGATGAAATTGGTGAGTTTATAGGAGGTTTTTTTAAGTTCTTTTTATAATTTTTTGGCGTTGCTTGGGAAGTGGTGTATAAAAACTTGTAGATGACGAGGGAGATGCTTTGACAGACATTTTAAACGGGGTATCAAAGTGACAACTGGAACGAGTACATTTTTTGGCTTTACCAAAAAATCAGATAGCGATAGTGATGATAGCGAATAAATCGCCATCAAAATAATTAAAAAATATCCTACTAAAATCTTCTTTAGTAGGGTTTTTTTATGTAGTTTAATGGTTCATATCCCGTAAATAAATCCAAATCAGTTTGGAGCAGTAACTTTTATTATTCCCCAAAAGTGCATATCTTCCCAAAATCAATCCTATATATATGTAGCCCCCAGAAGATGAATCAAAAAATCTCTGGTGCGGCTTCGCTGTGAATATCTTCTTTCATCAAGCGTTAAGTAACTTCAATACTATGGCATCACCAACCAAATATTGGCAAATAGAGATACTTCCTATAGGGGAAGACGTTCAGCTAAAACACCGCAGGGAAATCTCTAGAGCTAAGGAGTTTTTTAAAATACAATTCCCTCACTTAAACAATAACTCCACAATATCGACAGAAGAAAATAAACAAATTCAAACAGTTTTGTGGGAAATTTTTCGTTCAGATGACGACATTTACCAAAGTGCGATCGCGGGACTTTGTTTACGCTGCTATGTCTCACACAGAATTCTCATCACCTGCAAAACCATCCCTCACATCTACAACGTCAGTGCAGAAAACCTTTTCAGGTACACCGATTTGCTTCCCTTCATTTTAAACGACGATGGTAAAACACTGGTGATTGTAAATAGTGAAAGTAGAACTCAGTATATCTTGAACCATCATGATGGTACAACTAGCGCGATCGCAAAAGGTGGAGAATTTTTTAGCGTTGATATTTTGCGGAGATTCAATCCTAACTTAAATTCTAATGAAAGCTTAGATAATTGGACTACTAGACTCACCCGCCAAAATGAAGAAATCAAGTCATTTTTATGGGGATTTGGGTTAGCAACTCCTAGTGATTGGGGATTACTATGTAAATCTATACCCCGTTCTCTGTGTGGGTTTCTTTTAACAGAAGACTATGAAATTATAAAAGCTTTTCAAATAGTTTACCAACGAGACAGACTAAAAACACGCCAAAAAGGACGTTGTTTGGAACCAGCACCAAGCCAACTGCAAGAAATATTGCATTTGTTGCAGCAAGAAAGTATTATTTTTTCTCCACCAGAATTAATTTATCACCTTAAACGTATTGCAGAAATATTGCGTCAAGACTGGCTTTATAGAAAAAGTCGTTATATTAAAACTGTATCCACAGAAGTATATAATAATTCAACTAATGATTATTTTGACAACCCAGAATTCCCTTATCATATAGACAGTGACCCGGAGGATGTAGAATTAGAAAAACTACAAGAAATCTGTGCAAATTTGTTTGAACAAGTGTTATATCAAACAATAGCAGAGGTAATTGAGGAGCGTATTGAATATTTGCAAAAAAGTAAAGGTTATAAAAACTTTGCTCAACGATTTTTGGAAGGCTTGCGACTTTATTATCAAGATAATATATCCTTAGGTGAAATTGCTAAACTTTGGGAAATCGAATGGAGTAAAGCCAGACGAATTTTTAAACTAGAAGACTTTTTGGAAATTGTGCAGTATCGAAGCGAGGAGATTTTTCTAGATAAGCTTTTACAATCAGTTAATAAATATCAGTTAACTAGAATTTCTCATGAACCTGATTACCTAAAAAATATCGCTGCTGAAATTAGAGAATTTGCCTATAAGAAAACATTCAAAGAAGCAAAAGCAGAATTAGTGACTAGTAAAAAGCAGATGAAAAACAGCTTATTTGCTCAAATCATCCGCACCTACCTAAGTAATTCACACTAGGTAGCCTAAATTAAGAGTCTGCTATCAAATATACATCGCTGTTTTATAAAAAACTTAATCGGAGAGAAAATATGAGTAACTCATCCATTTATGACGCACCAAAAATGAGAAAGAAATTGTCATCAAAAGTTGTTTTGCTAGAACCAGAACATTTTGAGGAAGCGCGAGTCATCAGTGAGAATAATTTTAGCCAATTCGGCGAGATAAGCCAATGGAAAATATATTTAAATGCATTAGCATTGCTTGGTTTTGAAAACTATTTGAAAGAACGAAATCCAAATATCAAAATTAAATCAGACAGCAGTACTAATGCAATTAATGATGTTTGTTACCTCAGTGTAGGTGAATTTCGTCTTTGCTTAATTATCGTAGATAACCTGATTGATGATTTTGTCACCTTACCAGTAAAACTCATCACCTCAGCCAAACTGGCGGCTCATTTTTATGTCTTAGTAGAAGTATTAGAAGAGGAAGAACAATTAAATATTCACGGCTTTCTGCGTTACGATGAACTATTTAATTATTCTCAAATACTAGACTTTAAATCTCAGTCAGAAGATAGTTATAATTTTCCCTTGTCTTTACTTGACGCAGAGTTAAATAACCTCTTGTTGTACACTCATTTTCTAGAACCATCTGCAATTAAATTACCCGTAGCAGTAACAAGTAATAACACAGTTATAGAAACTGTAATTCAAGTAAAAAATCAAGCAGATAAAGCATTAATCAATCTCAGTAAATGGTGGGATGGAATATTTGAAGAAGGTTGGCAATCTACAGCATCTATTGGAAGTATAATTCCAAATAACTTGGCTTGGGGTTATGTTAGAAGTCGGAAGGAGTCAAATAATTTTCCTATTTCACAGACTAAATTATTTGATTTTGGACTACTACTGCAAAATAAATCTTTAGCTTTAATCGTTAGTCTTAAAAAAGAAGAAAACGAAGAACAAGGTGTGCTTGTACAAGTTCTTCCCCATGAAGCAGAACATTTACCATCTGGCTTGAAATTGAAAGTTACTCTTAATCCCAATACCCCTGACTCTATAAGTCAGGAAATCACCGCAAGGCAAGTCGATCGTGCTATTCAGTTAGAATTTAGTGAAGCACCAAATAAACAATTCAAGGTTGAAGTCAGCTATCAAGATGCTGTAGTCACTGAGGAATTTATTTTGTAAATTTGTGTCTCCAATTTACAAAATAATTTATTTGTAAAAACCAATATCCCTTACTTGTCAAAAAAGTTGGGGATATGAAATTTATGAAACTAAACAATTAATCATTAAACATTATTTACCTAACAATTTCACTAAACCAATACCACCAAAATAGAGAAATAAAACTGCTCCTGCTAATAAGCTTTGTGTGAGCGGATCGGTAGATGGTGTTAGCACTGCACCCAAAACAACTGAACCAAAAATTACTGTACGCCAACCCGCAAGCATTTGTGCAGATGATACAATTCCTAATGCACCTAATAACATTTGTACAATGGGAATTTGGAAGGCTATTCCTGTTAAAAATAAAAGTGATAATACAAATTCAAAATACTTTTCTATTGACCAAGATTGCTCGACAACATCCGCACCATAATTAATAAAAAAGTTTAAAGCTGCGGGAATGAGTAATAAATAAGCGAATATTAATCCACCTACAAACAAAATACTCGAACCAAAGACAATCGGTGCTAGCAAACGACGTTCTTTTCGGGTTAATCCGGGTAGGACAAACTGGACAATTTGATAGAGAATAAATGGACTAGCAAGCACCAAACCTGTGTAACCTGCGACTTTAAAGGAGACAAAGAAAAATTCTCCAGGTGCAAGTTGCAAAAACTTGATTCCCTGTGCAGGAACTTCCAGTAGCTTGACTAGGGGTTTAACAGCGATGAAACAGCCAACTGCTGATAATGCGATCGCAATTAATGAGTAAAAAATACGCTGTCTGAGTTCTTCGAGGTGGTCGAATAAGGACATTTCAACTTCACCCGGTAATTCATCGAGTGGGTTGATGTCTGAGTCTGTATCTAAATCCCCATATCCTTGATGGTCGATATTTGGGGTAGTTGCTGTGTCTGCGTCTGGTGAAGTCGTCATGAGTCAGCGAAATGAGGTTTTAGGCATTGCTTGTTAACCATTTTATCTGTGGCTGCGACTGCAACCAACTTTTTTGCTGATTAATTTTCAGTTTATCCGGTTTTACTAGGGTTTTAGCTGCATTAATAAGTAGAAAGCCGAATTGTAAGTATTTACTGCTGTCAAAACGGTTGAAAAAAAGTTCGGAACTGATGGTTTGTATTTAAAGTCATTTAAATACAAACGATGCTCAGTTATCTTAATACTATCTAGACGCATTTACCACAGTGTCATGAATATTTTTTACTGGGGTTTTTTATGAGTAGACTTATGTGTTTGGGAATGATTGCAATGCCTATTTTTGTCTTGTCTCTGGGTCGAAATGTTGTAAATCGCAACTTATCTACTTTAAATCAAGATACTCAAAATGTAGCAAATTTTTCTACAGCGACGAAAAGTAAGGGGGTACAGTTGAAACCATATTTAATTGCGGGAAGAAATGAAAAACCGGATATTTGTATGCAGTTGGGAAGTTGCAAGAACTGATACATAATTCTTTTTATATGCCATTTACAATTACTTAATTCCTTTTAATTTAGGTATTAAGTCATGACTGGGCTTTCGTTTGCATTTTTATTCGCATATAAATAATCTTACCTAGATATAATTACTTGTTTTCGAGTTTGTAAATTAAATTTTTGTCTGACAAGAAGCGTAATTCGATGCCAAGGGCATATCGCCATAAAATATTAAAAGGAGTAATAAGTTATATGTTTTTCCAAATAGTCAAATGTTTTAGGACTTACCCAGGTGAAGCCACAAACCTGATTTCTTCGTGAAAACTGGTCGTCAAAACAAGGATTTTGTATAGAAACCAGGTTTCTTTGCGTAAGTCAAATATTTTTCGATCGAACCTGCCAATATCACTTGATGCCACATCATTAAAGCAGTTATTTTTAACTTCAATTTTGCCAAAAGAATATTTTTTCGCCAAAGTAAAAATTCTCAATTAAATAAAGATAAGAATTGGATTTTTCTTTTTGATTTTATTGCTGTTTCATCCCATATTTATCTTACTTTGGGAGGATATTTTTGTGCTGTCTTTTTAGATATTTCTGGCTTTAAGTATGTGTGTAGACGTTTGAGTCATGAGGAATTAAAATGCTTTAATAATAGGGTGCATCACGAAAACTAAATAATGTCAACGTAGATTTTAGCAGCTTTTGAGCTATTTTGAGACAATTCTAGGTAGAAGGGTTGTTATTGTTCGTCTAGTTGTAAGCTTGTAAATTAATAGCATTTCTACTTAATAACTAATAAACCCGCTTCTGAGTAATTTTGCAAAGGGTTGAGAGAAAAATCTGAAAAGCGGTATTTTAGATTTGTTGTTTTAGGAATGTGATTAAGTTGAGGTTAATAGTTAGTAGTTAATCGGGAATTGGGGATTGGGAATGGAGAATAGTGTATTAATTTGTATTTTTCTAGCTAGCACTTAATAACCATTAACCATTAACCACTAACCATTAACTATTAACCACTAACCATTAACAACTAGGATTATTACTTTCCCAAAGGAAGTTAGATTGGTTATGCTCTTAGATTTAGAAAGATTTTATCAAGCGTGCAATCCGAGCAAACCGCTAATGATGGGAAATGCTGTAGACCGTCAATACTACATCGATTTTGCTTCAGTGCGGGGTGGCAAAATTATTGAAGCTTTGCAGCGCACCATCACCCGAATTTCTCCGGATACACCAACCTGTCAACTTTTTACAGGTCATATTGGATGCGGTAAATCAACCGAGTTGTTGCGACTAAAAGCGGAGTTGGAACAACAAAAATTTCATGTAGTCTATTTTGAATCCACCCAGGTTTTGGATGTGGTGGATTTGGATGTGACTGATATTATGCTTGCGATCGCAGGAAAAGTTAGCGAAAGTCTTGAAGCTATCAAAATTCGCCTGAAGCCAAGTTATTTTGTCAAGTTGTTTGGGGAAATTGTTAACTTTCTGAATACACCCCTTGGGGATTTAGAATTACAAGGTGAATTATCGGTTGGGATTGCCAAAATTACTGCCAAAACAAAAGAAAGTCCGAATTTACGCCGACGTTTGCGCGATTACCTCGAACCGCGTACCGAGAATATCTTACAATCGATCAACCAGGAACTTTTAGAGCGTGCCAATCAAGAATTGAAGCAGCAAGGTAAAAAAGGACTTGTTGTGATTGTCGATAACCTCGATCGCGTGGATATTCGTCCTTTACCTTCGGGACGTTCTTTACCGGAACATTTATTCATCGATCGCGGTGAACAGCTGCGTAAACTCAATTGTCACGTTGTTTACACGATTCCTTTGGCACTAACTTTCTCGAATGATAGCGTTCACCTCCAGCAACGTCTAGGGGGTGGTGTTGCGCCAAAAGTGCTACCTATGATACCAATTAGACGACGCACCGGGGAAATTTATAACCCTGGATTGGCATTAATGCGGCAGATGGTATTAGCGCGTGCTTTCCCTAATGTCCATGCAATTGATAGACTAGAGTTGATTACGGAGGTGTTTGATAGTCAGGAAACACTCGATCGGTTGTGTTTGATTAGCGGTGGTCACGTTCGGGATTTGCTAGGTTTATTATATGATTGCCTGCGGGAACAAGACCCACCCTTCGATCGCGATCTGGTAGAGATGGTAATCCAGCGACACCGAGATTTTCGGGCAAATCCCATTGATATGCATGAATGGGATTTGATATTTAAGGTTGTCCAGGAACAGAAAGTTAGGGGTGACATTGAATACCACACTTTATTGCGTAGTTTATTTGTCTTTGAATATCGCGATAAAGATGGTGCTTGGTTCGCTGTCAATCCAGTTTTAGCCGAAACGCAGAAGTTTAAATCATGGTTGGAAAACACCCAGCAGCAGAAGGTATCTTAGCGGCAAATGACCGCGCTTTGAACAGTTTACGTCGGGCGATCGCACTTTCTCAAGGGCAGTTTTCCCTATGTTTGGTGGGTTGCAACTATGGGGTTTTGCGTGAGGAAATGCTACAAAAACTTGAGGACAGACTGGGGGAGAACTACCCGATTCATCAGGTAGTTTTGTCCAGCCATGTTATCAGTTTATATTCAGCTATCCATGCTCAACTTGGTGAGGGAAAACCAGCTGCATTAGTAATTTTGGGTTTAGAGACTGTCGATGAACTCGACGATTTGTTGCGAACTATTAACCATATTCGTGATGAATTTCGCAAACGGCATCATTTTCCGATGGTTTTTTGGGTTAATGATGAATTGCTGCGGAAATTGCGACGCTTCGCACCCGATTTTACCAGTTGGGCGGCAACTCCGATTCGTTTTGAGATGACTACCCAGGAGTTGCGGAAATTTTTACAGGACAAGACTGATACTCTATTTGCCAAGATTTTAGATATTGGTAATGTTCAAGATAGTAAGAAAAACCCCCACACCACATTAGGGGAAGTTTGGGATTATAGCAGTTATGAATTTCGCTGTGCCATCAAAGAATTACAACATCGGGGGATTGATTTAGAAGCCGAACTCGACGCTTCACTGGCATTTGTCTCTGGATTAGATGATTATGCCTGCGATCGCATTAATACTGCGATCGATTATTTCCAACAAAGCTTAAATTTTTGGCAACACTCTAACCCCTCTTCCCCCCTTCCCCCTCCTC
>JAAUPE010000219.1 GCA_012034595.1 Calothrix sp. CSU_2_0
GGTTAAAAACGGCAGTTAGGCAGGGTTTACAGTTAGCTTTTTTTAATTCTTGCGATGGTTTAGGAATTGCCAGCGAGTTAGAAAGTTTGTATATTCCGCAAGTAATTGTGATGCGGGAACCTGTACCAGATAAAGTTGCAAACCAGTTTTTGAAATACCTTTTTCAAGAATTTACTGGGGGAAAATCCCTCTATCAATCGGTAAATATTGCTCGTAAAAAATTACAGGGGTTCGAGAAAGATTATCCCTGTGCTAGTTGGCTACCTGTGATTGTCCAAAATCTATTAGAAACACCTCCTACTTGGCAGAGTTTGGGGGCAATTGCGAATTGTCCCTATCGTGGTTTAGCTGCGTTCCAGGAGGAGGATGCACCTTACTTTTTTGGACGGGAAGCTGTCACACACCAGTTAGTTAATGCGGTGAAGCAAAAACCTCTGATTGCGGTTGTTGGTGCTTCTGGTAGCGGTAAGTCTTCGGTTGTTTTTGCAGGGCTGATTCCGCAATTAAAGCAAGATATAAATAGGGATTGGCAGATTGTTGCTTTTCGTCCGGGGAATAACCCCTTTGAGTCTTTAGCGATCGCGTTTGGTTCCATATTAACCAAGGTTACTCCTTCTGGAAACGATTTAACCACGGCAGCAGAGGTGATAAATTTACCTAATTCTCCTATGGAAACAGGAGATGGGGAAATTGGGTTTGAAGATTCTCATCAACAAAAATTAGCAGAATTAGAATTAGAAGTAGATTTGAAAGCGAGTGTTCTAGGGTTATTTAATGCTATTGAAACATTTATTCAAGATGCACCTAGAACCAATTTAGTTCTCATTGCTGACCAATTTGAAGAACTTTATACCCTTTATCATCATACTGAAGAAAGGCAATTATTTTTAGATAATCTTCTAAATGCAGTTGATAAAGCTCCCAGCTTTACTTTAATTTTAACTCTACGAGCAGACTTTTATGGAGAGGCTTTATCCTACCGTCGATTAGCGGATGCATTGCAAGATGCTCATATCAATTTGGGTGCGATGAATGCCCAAGAATTAGAAGCAGTAATAACACAACCTGCGGCAATTTATAATGTACAGCTAGAAGAGGGTTTAACTCAACGTTTAGTTAATGCTGTTTTACAATCTCCCAATCATTTACCTCTGCTTGAATTTACTTTAACTCAGTTATGGCAAAAACAATATCAGGGATATTTAACTCATCAAGCATATACAGAAATTGGTGGTGTGGAAACTGCATTAGCAAACCATGCAGAAGAAATTTATGCTCAATTAAATACAACAGATAAAGATAGGGTACAAGAAATATTTATTCAGTTAGTACAACCGAGAGAAGCAAGTACAGATATTCGTCGTTTGGCAACTCGTGGGGAAGTAAAAGACGAAAATTGGGATTTAGTCACTCGGTTAGCGGATGCACGGTTGGTGGTGACAAATTGTAATCAAATTACGGAAGTTGAAACTGTGGAAATTATCCACGAAGCGTTAATTAAAAATTGGCGCAGGTTCGGACAATGGATGAGAATTGATGGAGATTTTCGCATCTGGCAAGAGCAATTAAGGGTAGTAATTAAACAGTGGCAAAATAGCGATAATGATGTTGGAGGATTGTTAAGAGGAAAGCCTTTAATTGATGCGGAAGATTGGTTACTAAAACGCAATCATCAAATTAGCAATGATGAACAAAATTTTATTAATTTAAGTTTGGAGTTACGCGAGAAGGAAGAAGAAGTAAAAAACGCTGCACGAAAGCGTATTTTTATCTGGTTAACTGGTGGTTTAGTCACAGCTTTACTATTAGCAGGACTAGCCTTATTTCAATGGCGACAGGCTGAATATCAACGTAAACAAGCACAAATCAACGGGCTAAAGTCTCTGTATCTATCGAGTAAGATGCTAGTTGATACTAAGAATGAAGTTAAAGTCTTAATTCCGATTTTGAGAAGCTTTGAAATTTTAGAGAGATTCAACATTACAGATATAAATTTATTACCAACTATTTTTGAAGTTTTTAATCAAGTTAGAGGGTACAATAGCTTACAAGGACATCAAGGTTCTGTTAGTAGCGCTAGGTATAGTCCTGATGGAAATTATTTAGCTTCTGTCAGTCGAGATGAAACAATTAAAATTTGGCGACGAGATGGAAAGTTGCTACAAACTCTAAAAGGGCATAAAAATAATGTTTTTACCGTGACTTGGAGTAGTGATAGTAAATTTATCGTAACAGCAAGTTTTGATAATACTGTTCGTTTATGGAAATATAATTTCACAAATAAATTATTTGAAAATAATCCTTCTATGCCAATTTTAGAAAAAGATGATCTTTGGGGGGTTGCTTTAAGTTCAGATAATCAAATTATAGCCACTGCTACTAAAAATGGTTTAGTCAAACTTTGGACTTTGAATGGTAAATTATTGAAAATAATTCCAGCACACAAAGCCAAAATATGGAGTTTGAGTTTTAGCCCAGATGGGAAAACTTTAGCTACTGCGAGTGCTGATAGAACAATTAAAATATTAAATTTAGATGGAATGGTTTTACAAACCTTACGAAGTCATGAAGATGAGGTTTTAAATGTTAGCTTTAGTGCTGATGGAAAAACCCTAGCTTCTGGAAGTAAAGATAAAACCGTTAAACTTTGGGATTTAACAGGTAAATTATTGCATACTTTTGAAGGTCATACCAATGAAGTTTTAGACGTGCGTTTTAGTCAGGACGGTAAATTATTCGCTTCTGCTGGTGCTGATGATACAGTTAGAGTTTGGAGTACTCAAGGAATACCAAAACAAGAAATTTATACTTTTAAAGGACATGGGGGTAAAGCATCGGAAGTCAGTTTTAGTCCTGACGGAAAAACTTTAGCCACTGCAAGTGCTGATAAAGCTGTCAAACTGTGGCGTTTTGATAGTATTTTACCGAGTTTTGAGGGTAACAGTGTTAGTGTCAGTCCCGACAGCAAAATTATAGCGACAGGAAATCAACACGGTTTGATTACTTTACGACAAAAAGATGGTGGTTTAATCAGAAGTTTTAAAGCACATGAAAAAGAAATTGTTAAGGTGCTGTTTAGTCCAGATGGGAAAATGATTGTTTCTATCGGAAATGGCAATCAAATTAAACTTTGGAATTTAGAAGGTAAATTAATCAAAAGTTGGCAGGGACATAAGAATACTAATAGTAGTATTCCTGTATTCACTCCTATCAATGATATTAGTTTTAGTCCAGATGGTAAATCTCTAGTTAGTATTGGTGGAGTCGATAATCAAGTTAAATTGTGGAATTTATCAGGTGAATTATTAAAAAAATGGCAAGTTGATAATCAAGTTATTACCAGTATTCATTTTAGTCCAAATGGGAACGATGTAGTAGCTGCTGTTGATAAATTAATTAAAATCTGGAATCTGGATGGTAAATTATTATCAACATTATCAGGACATACTGAAAATATTGCATCTGTTAGTTTTAGTCCAGATGGGAAAATGATAGCGACTGCTGGTAATGATGAAACAGTGAAGCTTTGGGATATGTCTGGGAAGTTATTAATAAATATACCCCATAGCGGTAATGTTTACAGCGTTGTTTTTAGTCCAGATAGTCAAATTCTGATTTCATCGAGTGGTGGTAATATCAATTTCTGGGGTTTGGATGGGAAGTTGATTAATAGCTTGCAAGCGGGGGAAAGTTCAATAACAGATGTGAGTTTTAGTCCTGATGGAAAGATGTTTACTTCTGTGGATATGAAAAATCATATAGTTTTATGGAGTTTGGATATTGATAATTTACAGCAGCTTAGTTGTAATTGGTTGGGTGATTATTTGGCTAATAATTCTAATCTTAATGAGGATGAGAGAAGGATTTGTGAGAATATATCTCGTTAAATTGATTTTTTTGTTTGTAGTGAGGACTTCATTCCTCAAAATAAGGACTAAAGTCCTTACTACGAACTTAAGATAATATGCAAGTTGCGTAACTAATAAATGATTCTGGTATAATTACTAATATAGCAGAACTAAAAATATACTTTTACTACTTAAAAATATGTCACGATTAAAGTTAGTTGTTACTTGCTTAAGTTTGGCTGCTCTTACTACTTTTAGTGTAAATGTTCCAAGTGTTAAAGCCTCTCCTGTAGCGATTAAAGAAGTACAAACCAAGGCAAAGGATTGGTTTGATAAAGGAATAATTAAAGTTAATGAAGGAAATTATGAAGAAGCATTGATGGCTTTTACAAAAGCTATTAATATTGATTCTGGGTATGCTGAGGCTTATTATCGTCGCGGTTTAATTTATGCTAAATATCCTGAAAATCAGCCATTAAATGCTGATGGAACAGTAAAGGGTTGTGAAAGAATTGACACTTATCGAATTATCTGTGCGGTTTCAGTTCAAAATAAGGTTCAAGAAAGTAAGGGTAAAGCAATTACCGATTTTACCCAAGCAATTCAACTTAATCCCCAATATACAGCAGCTTATCATCAAAGGGGATTGCTTCAAGAAAATGGGGAGAATAAGTTACAAGATTTGGAAATGGCGGTAAATCTTTATTATTCAAAAATTCCGGGTTATTTGAAGGAAAATAAATATGAGACAGCAGCTAATATTTTGCAGGCTGTTGAGGAAATAAATATTGCTAAAAATCTGTGAATTCGCTGATGTTTGGGGTAAAGGCTCCGCCAGAAAAACCCATAGGTTCCTCCACAGATTCTCCTAACAAAAAATCACCTGAAGATTTAATTGATGAAGCTCGTCAAGTTTTGAGTAAGGGTGATGTGCAAACTGCTCTCCAGAAATTGGAGGAAGCTGGGAGGATTTATCAGGAGAGGAAAGATGAGGGCAGATATCAAGAAATGCAGAGGACGATTGCGGTAATTAAGGGAAAAGGTAAATAGGTAAATGGGATTAGATGTAGGAAATGTTTACACCAATCCCAGATTTTTTATTGTTGCAATTCTTTTAATAATTCCATTACTCGCTTGTAGGCAGCAGTATCTCTTTGAGCCTCGTAAAGTTGTGCTGCTTGCTGTAAATCTTGAATAGCTTTCTGTTTATCCTTTTTTTCAATGTAAATAATTGCTCTATAATTGTAAGCTAAAGCAAATTTAGGATTAATAGCAATCAATTTAGTGAAATCAGCAATTGCTAAATCCCATTTTTTCTGATTATCGTAAATCTGCCCACGATTTAAGTAAGCAACTTCAGCAGATTGAGAATTAATAGGAATCAATTTAGTAAAATCAGCAATTGCTAAATCCCATTTTTCTTGTGCCTTATAAAGAATTCCACGATGGAAATAAGCACTATAAACTCAGGGTTAATGGCAATAGCTTTATTGTAATCAGCAATTGCTAAATCCCATTTTTTCTGCTCTTGGTAAAGAATTCCCCGATTGAGATAAGCTTCAACAAATTGAAAATTAATATCAATAGCCTTGCTATATTCAGCAATTGCTAAGTCATATTTTTTATGACTTCTATAGACATTTCCTCTATTATAATAAGCATTTGCATACTGACTATTAATTTCAATCGCTTGATTATAATTGACAAGGGCTAGATTCCATTTTTCCTGTTCAGCATAAATAATTCCTAGATTCATGTAAAATGCAGCGCGATGACTAAGTTTTATCGCTTTTTTGATAGCTGCTTCTGCTTCCTCATACATTTTTAAACTATTTAATATAGTAAACTTCTGATTATATAAATTAGGATTGTTTGGCTGAAGTAGGATTGCTTTATTTATTGTTTTTAATGCTTTTTGTGATTGTTTTAGCTCCTCATAGACATGACTTAATTCTTCCCAAGCAGGAATGAAGTTATCTTGGTGATTTACGGCATTTTCTAATGCAGCTAACGCTTCTTGATTTCTTCCATCCCATCTTAATGCTAAACCCTTGCCATAATGAGCTAAATAAACAAAAGATGGTTTCATTCTTATCACCTCGCCAAATGCCTCAACTGCTTCTTTATAACGATTCAATCGCCATAGTTGATTTCCCCTTTCCAACCATTGACTAGCTGTTGTATTTCCTTTCGAGACATCAGTTGATAACACTGCTTTCTGAATCGACTGAACCTTTTGTATATTTAATTGCGGTGCTGGTTCTGTTTCTATTTCTCTTTTCTGAACTTGCACATCAAACCGCGTTGCGATTCCCAAAAAAGTACTTATGGGAATTCCTAAACTATAACCTAGTTGTACTTTTCCATCACTACTACCCATATCTGCTGTTTTCTCATCAATGGCTTCTTCCCCTTCTGCACGTCCATGAATTCCTATCACTATTCCCCTAGAATCTAGTACAGGACCTCCACTCATCCCACCATAGGTGATGCTGGTGTAAACTAACTCATATCCTCCAGTTAAGGGACTTGCTGTTTGTAATTTAGGTGTTTGTAATTTAGTTGTTTCTAACTTACCAGAACTGTCAGTTTGAAAATCTGATTGTCGAGATAGTAATAATCCCTTTTCTTTATCAAAAATCTGCCCTATTGTAAATCGCCAAGGTGAATTATTCCCTAATTTGGGATATCCCCCAGTAAACATATACTGAAGATTACTAGGATTATAATTTGCTAAAGTGGCTACTTCATAGTTTTGCTCACTAACAAATTTAACTACTGCTAAATCAACACCTTCCTCTCTTTTAATCGTGCTTTTATCTACAGGATATTTGTTACCATCAGGAGCAAGAATTGTATAATTAAAATCACCACATGGCTGTGTTGCATTATTTCTTTCACAAACAACATGGGCTGCTGTTAATACTGTGTAGGTGTAGGTATTCCCATTTTTCTCTTTAGCGATAATTACCCCAGACCCATTATTATTAACGCCATTAATATCCTTACTGCTACTATCAATCCTGACCGTAAATTCTTTAGCCTTTTTTTCTAAATCTCCTAACCATCCAGTTAACTGTGGTTCTGGAACGCTGGCTATAGCTTTTGGTAAAGGTAAACCATAAGCAGTAAGTATGTCTGCATTCACCTCAGCTAAAACAGTTGAAATTGGAATCCCCCAACTCAACTTTCGCATCTCCTGAATTTCTGGCTCATTCGGACGCGAACCATTTTGATAAACATAACCACTATTCAAAATTGGATAAGCACCTCGTCCATTAATTCCAACAAGTATCCCGCTACTGTCAATAATTGCACCACCACTCATCCCCTGTTCGATATTACTGGTGTAGCCAATTTGATATCCTTCCTTAAGGGGTTGAGAAATTTGTTGAATTTTGCCATGACTAAATACTATTTTTCCGTTTTTTCCAGAAAATCCCGCAGCAGTAACTGATATTGTAGTATTGGGAAGAAAATTGGCAACATCTTCAATATCTCTAGGGCAATAAATTTCATTCGTTTGAAATTGCAATAATGCCAAATCAAATTTTTCAAACTTAGTATTAGGAATAATTTGTGCAGTATGAGTTTTCCCATCAACCGTTTTGAGCTTGATAGAATTAACCCCTCTGACAACATGGGAATTAGTGAGAACTAAATATGTATTTCCTTTCTTAGCAAGTAGCGTACCAGAACCCCCATTATTATCACCAATCACTTTGACTGTAATGCGACTAGCGATAGTTTCTAATTGTTTTTCTGAAAACTCCCCAGCAAGAGCATCCTTTTCTGGTATTATTTTGCAGCTTGAATTTTGAGTTGCTGTTTGAGCTTTAGCAGGGGGTGTAATAGCAAAATTAGGTAAGTGACAAAGTAGAATTGAGCTAATTATGGCGATGTTTTTATTCATGTTCATGTTGAAGAATTATGAAAAAAGTAGAGAATACTTGAAAAGATAAGAAGATGCGATATATTGTATGTCTAATTTGTATAGACAAAGCGGGCAGGATGCCCGCACCACAATGAGTTAATTTTTTACTTTATACAATTTAGTTGCACGTCAGCTTAGGTAGGAATATTTTCCACAGGAGCTTTTTTGAAATACTCTTTCATGTCAATATATATTTGCTCACCGGAATTTTGATAGAGTATTGTTCCTGTTCCTCCTTCTAATGCATCCATAAGCCTCTGTAAAACTAGACCAGGATTACTACCAGGTCTAATCGTAAATAGTTGATTTGTCCCATTACAAGTTTCACCTTGATTGGGAATACTGCAAATTACTGGATAGCCATTATTGATTCCGTTAGTTAGATAATTTAAGCTGCCATTATCATAAAACTGTTGAAACTTTTGAGTGACTATCTCACACCTTTTTTGAGAACTGAAGGAAGGAGGAAAAACTTGTGATTTCCAACCAATTATACGTATATGACCTTTCCGTTCGGGAACCCAAGCAACCGTAGCAGGAATTTTTTCACTGCTTGCTTTATCAAATATTTCTCGGCATAAAAAAAGTGACTTTATCTGGTTGTGAATTAGTAGAAACAGACTGACTCAAAGCTGGAGAGATACTAACAGCTAATGTTGCCAATGAAGTTAACGTGGTGATTGCTAAAGCAATGGAAGATAATTGACGTTGCATAGTTTTAATCCTTCAAGAAAGTAAGATTGATGATGTAATAAAAAAGACCGATAATCATGACCTAAATTAGTCATTTAAGGTTGAGCATTTGCCCGTAAGCTATAATCTCCAATTTCACCCCTGTCGAGAGAATTAGCCATTATGAGAAAAACTCCATCTGCTGGTAAAGTGGCAGTAATTTGAGCATTAAAATCGCCTGCTCCTCTGTCATTGTTTTCTGCTATTTTTAGAAGTTGCTGACCTTCAGTAGACTCAACAGCCTGAAGTAAACTTAAAACTGGGTTAATTTTTTGGCTAGTCATCTCAATCACTACCTGTTGACCTTTTTTACCTTGAAATTGGTACAAATCAGCAAAACTGCCATTATTGAGAATGCGATCGCCCTTACTCAAACTGCCATTAATTACTTGACCATTGAGTGTAATTGTCCGAATCGATGGTTCTTGAGTTCGTGTAAATATGGTAGAAACTGGAGAAACATCTTTTTTCTCGCTGCAACGATAAAAGACTGTAGCTGGGGGACAGGGATAGAAAAATTCATCCCCGTATTTAATTCCCCAATCCCCGATGTATTCACACCAATTACTTGACCTTGAGAGTTGAGCAGGGGACCACCAGAATTACCCCCCATAATCACAGCATTATGTTGAATTTCTCCATCACTAGGATCAATGCGGGTGATATTACCTTGGGTAAATGTATCAGAAAATTTTGCATCCAGAGGAGTACCCAGAGCAAAAACGCGATCGCCTACTTTTGCACTACCAGGAGCAGCTAAAGCAAGGGTACGCAAATTTTGTTGTCCATGAATTTTTAGAACTGCTAAATCTAAACCACCCTTACCAAAACCCATCACATCTGCACTAAATTTTCTCCCATCGGGAAAAACCACTGTCACCACTTGAGGGAACTCAGCTGGTTTATAGGTTTTTGCTTCTTCTTCGCTTCGTGGTGGTGGCTTGATTACATGAGCATTCGTAATAATCAACCCATCTTGACTAATAACAAAACCGCTCCCATGACCTGTTTCTGTTTTTACTGTCACCACTGCTGGGCTAGCTTTTTGGTATACTCTCCGGTTAAGCTGCTCATCAGATGTTTGCGCTAAAACGCGGTTATAGTGACCTGCTTCCCTTCCGTTCAGGGATAGTAGTTGCTCGAAGGTGTTTATACCCGTTAGAGCAAAAACGGTACATAGTGTTAAGATACTTAATTTTGATAATCGCTTGTTTATCATCGTTTTAGATTTAGTGCGTAAATTCCCCATTGGAAGTCAAAAAATGAGATGTTCAGATAATTGCGACTGAAATCACAATATCATGCTGATTTTTCTCTGTGAAAATACTTAAATCAGCTAACCTCGATAGTGCGATCGCCCTTAGTCTCCACTGCTTAGATACGTTCATACT
>JAAUPE010000220.1 GCA_012034595.1 Calothrix sp. CSU_2_0
ACGAGTATGAGGGAATGGGAATGGGGATGGGAATGGGAATGGGAAATGCTTTCAAGGGTAGGTGTTTTGTATTTAGTTATTTTTTGACCGTTTTAACCAATGCTTAAATATTGAAATGGGCACTCCTAAACCCCAACCGACGAGTAATAGGAGTGATTTGTTATCTATGCCCTATGCCCCATTCACAATGCCCTATGACCCATTCGCAATGCCCTATGCCCTATGCCCTATGCCCAAATTAATAGTGATTACCAACTTTGCGATGGTGGACTGCTGTCATTCCTTCTGGTTTAGAAACTTTGCCAGCGTAGACGGTGCAGTAAACTATCCAATGGTCACCAGCATCAAGTCTACTGGCAACTTCACATTCCATGTATGCGAGGGCATCAGCGAGAATTGGCGCACCATTTCGGCGCTTTGGGTGCGTACTCCCTGAAAACGGTCAGCACCTGGAGCAAATCGCTTGAGAAAATGTTTCATTAAGACTTGATAATTGCCTTCTTCCAGCACGTTAAGGACAAAGCGATCGCCTACTTGCATTAATGATTCGATTGCCCGATCTTTAGCGACGGCAACGCTGAAACCAAGAGGTTTGAAGCTTGCCTGTGTCACCCAAGAAGCTAACATCGCACTTTGAACATCCCCTCGTTTCGCGGTGATAATATACAAACCACCACTGATTCTTCCCAAGGCTTTATCTAAGTCTGCACCTAAGGATTTCATTGCCTTTATGCTTTTATCTCGCGTTACCCACTGTGCTAAGTCGGTTCCAGCTTCTTCACACAATTTGTATTTGTTTTCTGTGGGGGTTTCGCGAATTTCAATGACTGGGAAAGCAATGTGTAAACCCAAAGCACGGAATTTATTCAATAAAGGATAGGTGGGTTCATCGTTACCACCACCTGCTTCAAAAATACCGATCGCTTGTTTGGCATTGGCAGAACCCAAGATTGTACCCAAAGCACCTTGAATATTGGCATCTTCAGATACGGGAGGCATACCGACAATAATCCCCGCAACTCGGCTCACAAGCTCCCGCAACTCCTGTAAATCGAGTGTGCTGCCCAAATCGACCATTTCTACGGCTACACCTGTTTTAGTGATGCCATTTGCTAATGCTTGAGCTAGGCGATCGCTCGCACCGTATTCGGAAACGTAAAATATCCCAACGGCTGTTTCTGCTTTTGCCTGGGTTTGGCTCCAAGTTCGGTAACGTTCGACTAATTCCTCGACGTTATGCTGTAAAAGTGGTCCATGTCCGGTGGCAATGGTACTGATTTTTTTGAGTTCTCCCATCCGTTTGAGGGCAGATAGTACCGATCGCGAGTTTGGAGCCATCAAACATTCGTAGTAATATTTGTAATCGGGGGAAATTGCTGCCAAATCTTCGTCAAATGTGGCATCCGAACAGTAATGTAACCCAAAGGCATCGCAGGTATAAAGGGTTTCTGTTTTGTGGTCGAATGTAAAAATTGTATCAGGCCAGTGTAAATTCGGAGCAATCACGAATTCGAGTTCGTGACCGTTGCCCAAGTCTAACTTATCGCCATTTTTGACGATTTGCCGTTTAAAGGGAGTATGTACGAGATTTTCTAAAAATTGAATCGCCACTTTAGAACCAACCACCGTAATTTCCGGGGCAAGTTGGAGGATATCTTTGACTAAACCACTATGGTCGGGTTCAGTGTGACTGATGATTAAATAATCGATATCACTGGGGTTAATTAAACCTTTGAGGGTATCGAGATAAAGTTGGCGAAACTTCTCATGGGAGGTATCGACTAAAGCTATCTTTTCACCACGAATTAGGAACGAGTTGTAAGTTGTGCCATTTTGCAAACCAAACTCGATATCAAACCTATCTCGATCCCAATCGAGCGATCGCACTGTTGTTGTATCGGTAGCTATATCCTTTACTTGTATAGTGAGCCGTTTTTGGGTTTTCTCGGTGAGTGCTACCATAACTAGCCTCCTAAATTTAAATAAGTATTTCTTCCCTTTGGTTATATTGTGGCATGAGACAAATGTAAATAAATATTAAATATCCAATAGGTGAGTTAAATAAAACTGAGGGTTAAGGTTGGAGCAAACATCCATAAGTGAGTTTGAGTGCAATTTAAAGTCTTAACGCGAAGCTCTCTTGACATACTCCTCGCCCTTTAAGGGCGAGGATTCTAGGTTCAAACAGCAACAGCAGGTATAACCTGTCTAACATCACCTAGCCTAACAGTCGATGCCCCGACTGTTTGAATATTCTTAGCAGCATTCTCATCACGTCCATTTACCTGGTGACAAGATGGACAACACCACTCTCTAACTGATAAATCCAAACTTTCCAAAACATGTCCACAATGGGAACAAGTTTTACTAGACGGATACCATCGGTCTACATATACAACTTGTTTACCTTTCTTTTTCGCCACCCATTCTAAAATTTTTAAAAACTCAGCAAAAGCCAAATCGGAAATTTTGCGACCCCAAAGACGCTGCATTCCCTTGAGATTTAAAGTCTCAAAACACAGTACGTCAAACTTATTTGTGAGGTCATGAGCTAGCTTCCAAAACCAATCACGTCTTGCATGAGAAATATCCTCATGCTTACGTACCAAATTCTTTCTTGCTCGTTCTCGGTTTGCGGAACCCTTGAGTTTTCTAGAGTGAGACTTACTAGCTTTACGTATAGCATTTAATGACTGCTTAAAAAATTGGGGAGATTCAATTTGTGTTCCATTAGAGCAAGTGAGAAATGTTTTCAAACCAAAATCAAATCCAGCGATTTTACCCGTCTTAAACTTATTTTCTGGTTCAACAGAATAATTATCGACGACAACAACCATAAATAATTCACCTAATGGAGTACGCTTTATAGTTAATGTTTTGACTTTTCCCTCTATTTCTCTCGACTTACAAAATTGATAAACTTTCTGCCCAATTTTAACTCTATTACCGCCTAGAAACTTATAGCCAGCTTGTTTTAGGGTGAAAGATTTGTATTTTTTTGACTTTTTTAAAATTTGGTGGTCTAACTCCTTGTTTGTTGCGTTCAAAAAATAATTGATAAGCTTTTTCTATTCGTTGACAGATATCTTGTACTGCCTGAGAACCAACTGTTTGCCAAAAATAATTATGTTTTCGTAGTTTGGCAATATGAGATTGAAGTTTTGCACAACTCAAATGTTTATTCCACATCCGATAATATCGTTTGTGAAGAGCAATACAGTGATTATAAATTACCCCAGCAGCATTAATTGCCTGCTTGAGGAATTTATTTCGCTTGTGTTGGTAGAGCTTTAACTTCAGAGTTTTCATATTAGTATTGTACGCTATATATTTGCATAGAGTTTCCATATTTTTGAAAACAAGATTTTAAATTTTAATAATCTCAGATTAAGATTATTAAACAATACGCAGGAAAAATGAATTATTTATAAGTTTAAAAATAAGAAAAGCCGTCCTGTCTTGAAAACCTGGACGCGCGAGGTTTTCAAGACAGGACGGGGCTTTAAACCCAAATTTTTGGTAATGAAAGCTTTATATAGATAATGTTAAAATAGATCACGACAAAAGATAATGCACGTAATCAGTCGTAAAAAGCTGAGGGAATTTTGGCAGCAACATGCAGATACACATGATGCGCTGAATAATTGGTATAAAGTAGCGACAAAATCTCAATGGTCAAATCTGGCTGAAGTACAGGAAATTTACCCAACAGCAGAAGCAGTGAGTAATCTTACCGTTTTTAATATCAAAGGTAACAGATATCGTTTAATTGTAGATATTGTTTATATTGAAGCCACGATTTTTGTTAAGTACGTTCTCACTCACGCTGAATACGATAAAGATAAGTGGAAAAATGACCCTTACTATTAATTCAGAAATCTACGCTAGTTTACTGGCAAAATACCAACCAAAAGTAATTAAGACGGATGCAGAAAATGAAACTGCGATCGCATTAGCTGAGGAATTAGCACATCGTCTAAACAAAACCTCCGAAGAATCAGCTTTACTGGAGCTTCTAATTGCTTTAATAGAAAAATATGAGGATGAAACCTATCCAATGGGTGATTCTAGTCCTCATTCTCTGCTTTTGCATTTAATGGAAGTTCGTGGATTGAAGCAAGCTGATTTAGTTGGTATTCTCGGTTCGAGTGGTGTGACTTCTGAAGTTATTCATGGCAAGAGAGAGATTAGTCAATCACAAGCCAAAGCTTTGGGTGATTTTTTTAAGGTTGAACCTGGTTTATTTATTTGATTTCTAAAATCGCACTTGTAGCAAACCCTAAATTAAAGAATTTAATGTTGGGTTATGGCAAACATGAATTATTCGACATCAACAAATATTATTCGTGTGTCTAACTCAACTCACAATTAATTACTTTTCTAAACGAACAGCATACCACTGCAAGTATTTCCCTGGACCAATATCTAACTCGCAACCAGTATCGATTAAATGTTGAGCTTGTGCTTCCACATTGTCAAACTTCTGTAAATCATAGGGTACATCTTCAGATTTGAACCCATCTAAAATACCCTTGAGTTTCTCTAGCAACTCTGCTGCTGTGAGAAATTGTTCGGGTTGATTCGTTTCCAGGACAACAAAAGCATCTTGCTGGTACATCAATGAGTCTGGCATGGGGAAAATTCAGATAGGCAACATTAAATATATAGCGGTTTTTAGTTTAATGTGCTATTCCCCTTCGGATTGAAAATTTAATAATCATCCCTAAACTGATAATTGTATTTGGGAACCACCTTGAGATTTATGAACCTCAATCCGAGCTTGGAAAGCTTCCTTGAGGTGGGGCATGTGGGTTACAGTCAGGATACAGGCAAAATCTGGCGCGATCGCATTGATGGCAGCAATTAAGCGATCGCAACCTTCTGCGTCTTGTGTACCAAAACCTTCATCGACTATCAGCATTTGTAAAGCTGCACCAGCACGCTGCGCTAGGAGTTTTGCCAATGCTAACCGGATTGCAAAGTTGATTCTAAACGCTTCTCCACCTGAATAGGTTTCGTAAGCACGTGTTCCCCTCGCATCTGCGATTAATATATCTAAGGTATCGATTAATTTGGCGTTCTTTTTCGTCGATTTACCACTACGTCCATATTTTTGAGTAACAAATTGTACATGCAATTGATTCGCACTTAATCGTGAAAGTAACTGATTTGTCTCAGCTTCAAGCTGCGGTAACACATTCTCAATCATCAGTGCTTGGATACCATTTTTACCAAATGCCTGCGCTAATTCCTGATAAATACGGTGTTGATTGCGGGTTTCCTGGAGTTCTTGCTGTTGCTGTTGCTGTTGTTGCTGCAACGTGTCCAAATACTGTCCTTGCTGTTCCAACCTACCCAAATGTGCTAAGTATTCATCAAGTTGGCGACGACGTAAAACTAATTGTGCTTCTAATTCTTGAATTTGAGCGGCTGGATTGGCTGTTTGCTGCAATTGCTCGATAATTCCTGCCATTTGCGCCTCAATTCTCTGCCGTTCTCCCACACGGGCATTGAGAGCTTCCTGTAAATCTTGCGATCGCGCGGCTAATTGGGGATGTTGCTGTTGGGCATTTTGTAGCTGCTGGTGACGTAACTGCCAAGCTTGCGATTTCCGCAGATGGTTGCGGAGGTTGTTGTGTTCATCAGTGCTGTAACCAAGCTCAATAATATATTTATCTAATTCGGCAATTTGACGGGCTACTTCCGACTCCACAACTTCCCGTGCAATCCGACTTTCCAAATCAGCAATTTGAGCTTCGAGTTCGGGTTTACGTTGTTGTAGTCTCGCTTGATTTTTGGCTGCATCTTTGATTTGTGCTTGTTTAATTTCTGCCCATCTCCAGCGTTCGACTTCATTACGTGCTAATGCATGGTCTTTTTCGTTGTAATTTAAACTTTGGAGATATTCATCGAGTTGACGTAATTCGGCTTGTTTATCGGGTGCATAATCACCCAAATGTAATGCTCGCTCTAATTTTTCTTTCTCAGTCGCAATATTGTCTAATTCTACCTCTGCATCGCTGCTCGATTCCAACTGTGCCGCTAATTGTCCCCTTTGTTCCCGTAAAGTATCGTAGGGAGCCAATTTTTGGGAAATATCCCGATATTCCTGCCGTAAAACTTGAATTTCCCGATCCGACACAGCCATTTGCTCGCGAAATACCCAGAGTTGTCCCTCAGTATCTTTATATTCAGACTCCGTTTTATTCACAACCCGATTCCAGTCATGTTCTTCCAAAGGACGTTCGCACAAAGGACAAATAGCATTAGGAGTCTGTAACATTTGCAGTTTTTGTTCCAATTCCCCCAAAAGCCGCTCATATTCACGTTGTTGTGCTTGCAAACGTTCGATAAAGTGCCGTCGTTCCTGTCCCTTTTCTTGAACTCGCTGTAAATAAACTTTCGTTTTTTCTAATTCTTCGATTTGTGTTGCTACCGCTAACACTGCTTGTTGGATTTGCGGTTGCCGTTTAGAAGTACGTTGCAGTTGATTTTCGGTAGTTCCCAACTGTTCGAGTCGGGCAACTAAATTTGCTTGTACCCGCTCGATTTGGGATTGTAATTGTTGACGTTGCTGTAATGCGGGGGAAACCTGCATTTGTAAATCATCAAGATGCTGCAATCTTTGCCTTGCTGCTGCCAGTTGCTTTAAAGCAACTTCCACTTCCCCGGATTTTCCCAGGGTTTGTTGAATATCTCGCTCTTGTTGCAACAAAGCTTCTAATTGTGCCTGAACTTGCTGCAATTGCCTTTCTAAAGCCTGAATTTGTTTATTAAGTTGCTGTTGCTGCTGCTGCCGTTGTTGTTGAGCATGATTAAACGCTTGAAATTTCGCAGAATAAGCTTCTTCCCGCGCTTGGAGATTTTGATATTGCTGATACCCAGCTTGAATTTCTTCAGTTTTCCCCAACAACTCCTGCAAATTGACCAACTGACCACTAATATTTAACCTTTCCTTCTCCAAGCGATCGCAATCTTGGGTCAAATTGGCAAATTGTTGTCTGACAAAACCTAGTTGCTCCTCCCAATTTTGCCTCTGGTGCTGCACAACCTGTAAACTTTGTAATTGAATATTTTCAAATTGCTGTGCCTGCTGAAGTCGATTAAGTTCGGCTTCTAAATCGGTACGTTGTTGTGCGATCGCATCACGCTGTTGCAATTGCCCTTTAATCCCATCCAAAGAACGCTCCAGTTCCTCTCCCCTAGCTTTTAACTGCCGGGATAACTCCTTCGCTCGTTCCTCCAACTCATCATATTGATTTAACTTTAATAATTCCGCTAAAATCTCCTTACGCTCCGCCGGACGTTTGAGCATAAACTCATCCGCACGCCCTTGACGCAAATAAGCCGAATTGATAAAAGTATCATAATCAAGTTTGATATGCTCTAAAATCAAATCCTGAGTCGCCCTAACGCCTTTACCAGTCAAAGCCTTAAAACCACTTGGCGTTTCCACCTGAAATTCTAAACCACCAGTTCCACCTCGGTTGCGAGTCCGAATCACTCGATAAACTTGCCCATTAGCTTGAAAAACAAAATCAACTCGCACATCTTTCGAGCCAGTATGAATCACATCATCTTCAGCAGCAGCACGACTTTCACCCCAAACAGCCCAGGTGATTGCTTCAAGAAGTGAAGACTTTCCAGCGCCATTTGAACCGCAAATGCACGCCGTATGCAACCCGCGAAAATCCAATGTCGAATCGCGGTAACTAAGGAAATTTTTCAGAGTTAGTTTTACTGGAATCATCGAGGCTTTCGCGCTACACCTTCTGTTTTCAATTTTATTTTTCTTGACTAGAACAAACATACACTTGTTGTTAGTGTAGCTATCTAAAAAGCTGCTTTCTAGTCTCTATTACTGCATTTTTACAATTGTTTACATTCAAGAGAAAAAATTTCTTCATAATAAGCAACTTTTTTTGCTTTGTGAGGCAAAAAATAAATTTTGCCAAGTCCCAACCCGTCAAGCTTGCCAGAAACTTGAATTACAAATCGAGCCTTTGTTTTTGGCAAAACAAAGAAAGAGTAATTTCAACCCCAAAAAAGAGATTTTTCCATTCCCTTCCCAGCATTCAAAATTGCGATCGCAGCAACCAAGTACCCTTAGTAATTAATCTCACCAAAAGTATCATATACCGAGATAAAATAAATGCGATCGCAGTAAAGACCACCCGATGGGTCGTCTTCTTTATTAACCATCGAATCATAAATCATTGTTATACAAATTACCAACACAAAAACAGAGTTGGAACAAACTTCAACAGTGAGCGTCATTGCTGTCACTTGGCATCATATTTAATCAATCAAAGTATGCGGATTGAATAGTCTTATTGAAAGTGCAATATTACCCCAAATATTAAGCCTGCAAAACTTTGCTGCTCTTGATGCATCTGCGATCGCACTCAAATGGTTAAGTTAACTGCCTAACTAATATATATTTTGATTAGATTTACACTCATAATCAAACATCTAGTTAAAGCCACCCATAAAAATATTTATCAGGGAGAGGTATTTCTAGTTATTGAGTAAGTAAATCCAATATTGGTATGCATCAACCACCAATCATCTAATTACATATTCCGCAAGATAGGTAGAAACAAAACCAAAACAAATAGAAACAAACTCCGTAAGTTCACGTCAGTAAAAATAACTGGAGATGCAGAAGGAAGCAATTATGAAATCTATTTATCGTTGGAAATCTGGTGCAGCTGCCATGATGGCTATGGCAATCACAACAGGCACAGTTGCACCAATGTTTGTACTGTCACCTGCAAATGCTCAATATCGCATTGGGCAACCAAGAAACGGTGGATATAATAGCCGCGATATTACAATTAGTAGAGGTGCAAGAATCCCTACCAAATACAACAAAGAAAAAATTTACCTAGTACCAGGTGAAACGATGAAAGCGACACTAGTCGTTTCTCAAAACCTCGTCGATGGCAATGGTGGAAATATCTTAATTCCCCGCGATAGCAAAATTAAAGGTGAATTTGTACCCGTAAAAAGACGCGATTCTTGGAACTCTCGCGATTCCCGTGACTCTAACGATGTACAAGGGGCACAATTTATTGCTAGAGAGATAGAATTACCAAACGGTGAAACCCAGAGAATCGATGCATCCTCTGAAATCATTACTCGTACAGAAAAAGTCAAAAAGGGACCACAAACGGGTGAAATCCTTCGTGATGCTGGTTATGGTGCAGCAGCAGGAGCCGTAATTGGACTTTTAACCGGAGACAAAAAAGTAGGAGTAGGTGAAGTCTTAATTGGTGGTGCTGCTGGTAGTATCTACCGCGTCATCAAAGGTGGTAGAGAAGCAGATTTAATTGCCGTTGATACGGATCGGGATTTAAATTTGCGTTTAGATTCACCGTTAACCATATCGTCGAATCGCAATAACGGTTACTACTACAACTCCAATAACTACAGTTACTAACACCAATTTCTCTTTCTTCTCTCTTCCTACCCTCCGGGTAGGCACGGAGTGACTTCCAAAGGTAGCCGCTCCGCGTCTATGGCGGTTTGTTACTCTTGAGACTGTCACTTTTTAATATCCCCCAAATGCGATGCCCTTGATTGGAGCGTCGCTTTAATTTTGAATAGTTAATCCCCAATCCCCAATCCCCAATCCCCATTCCCAATCGCCAATGCCCAATGCCCAATGCCCAATGTCCAATGCTCAAT